>WHTT01000020.1 GCA_009377605.1 Luteitalea sp. | reverse complement strand
AAGTGATCCCCCTAACCATCGGCCAAGCCAGTACAGATAGATGAACGCGATCGAGCCGAAGAGGGCGTCCATGAACCGCAAGCCAACCTCGTTGTGTGGGAGTAGTCCCGTGCCGATGAGGCCGGCCACCATCCAGTACTTCAAGGGTGGCTTCGAGAGATGTGGCCGATCTGTTGGGCTCAGGCGCGGCGTGAGCCAGTCACCCGTCTCGAGCATCCGATCGACGGCATAGGAATAGATCGCCTCGTCACCGTGTAGATCCAATCGGGCCAACCCAAGGAACAGCGGAACGCAGAAGAACACAACGACGGCGGTCAGGCCGAGATAGGTGGGCCAGTGGGCGAGCGTGATCCTTTGCGGGGCGGCCGTGGAGACGTGATCGACAATACGGATGAAGCCCTCCTCGAGGGGTGACGAGGCCCGTCCGTCACCGACTCCCCCAATGCTCTACTCTAGTCGAACAGCACACCGCGGGCGAGCTTGCCCTCCGGATCGAGCGTGCGCTTCACGCGGCGCATCTCTTCGATCCCGCGGTCACCGTACAGCTGCCGAAGCAGCGTCTGCTTGATGGGATTTCGGCCGACGCCGTGCTCGGCAAGCGGGCACCCCCCGAGGCGTGCAATCGCCCGGCCGAACTCGAGGATAGCCGCTCGCCCCTGCCGCACATCGTCGTACGAGCGCGGGATGACGTTTGGATGCACGTTGCCATCGGAGATATGGCCCCAGATCGCGTAGTCGAGACCACGGCGCGCGAAGCCTTCGCGGTAGATCTGCATCATTTCGCCGAAGCGATCGAAGGGGACAATCATGTCTGCGGCGGTCTTCTCGATTCGCCTGTCCACGTTGTGCTTCGCGCGCGCCACGCGTTGGTTGACGCCCGTCGGCACGGCCTCGCGCACGGCCAAGAGCTCGTCGGCCCGCTGGCGAGCGCCCGGTAATGCGATCGACGCCCCGTCGAGGGCATCGTGCTGCTCGAGCAGCCGGCAAACGCGGACGAGCGGTGTGTCGGCCGCGTCCGGGGCGAGCGCATCCGCGATCTCGTTGTAGGCCTGCTCGGCACCAAGGGCGGTCGGGAGCTCGAGCTGAATGAGCAGGAGCATGTCGGTCTCTGGCGGCCAGGAGACGTTGTTCCGTCGATCGGCGCCGTCTCTGCGCAGAATGTCGAGCGACGGGCGATCGACGTGCTCGATGGCGGCCACGTCGATGCCACGCGGGTCGCGCGCGGCCCACGTCTCATAGGAGGCACGCCGCAGCGCGTCGACGAGCTTCAAGCCGCGAGCCTCGTCTGGCAAGGGGACGAGCGCCAAGCAGAGCCCGACCTGCCGCGGCAAGACGCTCAGCGTGACGTCGACGATGACGCCGAGCGTACCTTCGGAGCCGACGAATAGATCCACGCCGTCCATACCGGGACGGGCGTAGTAGCCCGCGGAGCACTTTGGAACGTCCGGCATGCCGTAGGTCGGCACCTTCACCCGCAGCGCACCACCTCCTGTCTCAATCTCGAACACGCCGTGGTCGTCGACCGTCACCTCTCCACGCTCGATCTCGAGGATGTCGCCGCTCGCCAGGACGACCCTGAGCGCGCGGACCCAATTGCGTGTGCTGCCGTACTTGAAGGTCGCTGCGCCAGCGGCGTTAGTGGCTACGACGCCACCGACGGTGGCTCCGCTGAAGGTAGGCACGGGTGGGTACCAGAGGCCGTGTGCATCGAGCGCCTCCTGCAAGCTGGCGAGCGACACGCCCACCTGCACCCGCACGCGGTCTCGCTCGATTTTCGTGATCTGATTGAGTCGCGCGGTGCTGATGACCAGATCATCCAGTGGCGTGGCGCCACCGGTCACTGACGACTGTGCACCCACCACGAGCACGCGCTGGTGGGCGGTGAGCAGCCCCGCGAGCTCCGCCTCGCTCCGGGGACTGGCAACGCCGACCGCGCGCCCACCGGAGTGGTGCGCAGCGTCTTCCAGGTAGGCGCGGAGATCATCTTCGGAGGTCGCAACACCGGGAAGGGCAGCTGCCCCGCGCGGTCGACTGGTCCTTATGCGGTGAGAAGGCATCCGCGTAATGGGGGAAATGGAACCGGGTACCTTTTCCGGAGCGAAAAGGTACCTGGTTCCATTTCCGCGAAGTCGCGGGTGGCGGCGACTTCTGTGTGATTCGCGACGAAATGTCTTCCTCGAGGAAGACGAGTGAGCTCCTGCAGCCCGTTCTGTTCGGTCCGCACCAGACGACCGTTGTTGAGACTGAGACGGAAGAAGTCCATCGGGACACCGCCTCGTCTCGGCCGGTGGCTCGGTGACCAGGGCGTGAACGGCGAGGAGCAGAGAGGGGAGGCTCGGCTCCCAGTTCTGACACGACCTGGTTGCCGTGCCTCCGGCCGAGGTATTTTCCGCTTTGCCCCTCGAACCATGAACCTTTCCTCCTCACGATAGGATGGCGGCAAGCACTTGGCCGAGAAAGCTGTCGAGTGCGTCACCCTGGATCCACCGGACGACCACGACGAGATCGTGCTCCCAGTCAATGTAGATGATGTTGTTGCCGGCGCCTCGAAACGTCACCGCGGTCGCCGGCGCGCTGGGGAGCGGCTCGCGATCGGTATTGAGAAACCAGTTCATGAACCCGTAGGTCGGGTTCGCTGAACCGGGCGTTCGGGCCATCCGAATCCACTCGTCGGAAACGACCGGTCGACCGCCCCACCGGCCGTTGTGCAGGAACAGGTAGCCGAAGCGCAGCATGTCGCGTGCGCTGATGAACATGCCACCGCCCCAGTGGCCGCCGCCGCTCACCGACTGCATTCGCTGGCCGTCGAGCTCGATCCAGGAGTTGCGATAGCCGTGCCAGCGCCATGTGCTCGACGCACCGATCGGGTCCATCAGCTCCGCGCGCAACACCTGCGGCAGCGGCTTGCGCCAGACGTGCAGGGCAGCCAACGCGAGCAGATTGACTCGTACGTCGTTGTACTTGTAATGCGTCCCCGGCTCGTGAAGGGGCCGGTTTGGATAGTCTGAGGGCTTCTCACCCTCGGGACGGTCCGCCCAATCCGGCTTGTCCCACAGCGTGCCACGCCAGTCGCTCGTCTGTCGCAGCAGATGCTCCCACGTGATCTTCGCGTTGTGGGGCGAGTCGAAGAGCTCGGTCGTCGGCATGTAGTCGACGACACGATCCTTTACGTCATGGATGAGACCCTGCTGCCACGCTAGCCCTACGACGGTCGATAGAAAGCTCTTGGTTACGCTGAACGTCAAGTCAGCACGCGCTGTGTCTCCCCATTCGGCGACAATCGCGCCGTGCCGCACGACGAGGCCGTTGAGTGCCGCGCGCTCACCCAGCGGACCAACGGCTTCATCGAACGGCTCCTCACCGAAGAGGACAGCCCTGTCGAGCGCCAGGTCCTTGGGACCGGGGTTCTCGTGCGCCACGGCGTACGCAACGGCTCGGTCGAGCGCGGCCTTGTCCATTCCCACAGCTTCGGGAGACGACCGGCGCCAAGAACCTCGTGGTGGGAAGTAAGTCCCCTCTTGTGGCCGCGTTTCGCTCTCGGCGCGCGCGGCTTCTTGCAGGCGTGGCGCTGCCTGGCCGCCCGCTCGGACCGTTGCCGCATGTATGGCCACGAACGGACCCACCCCAAGCACCGCGATAACGGACCAGCGCCACACCCTGGCTTCGAGCCGTCTGCGCCATCCCGGGCCCTCTTTACGTGTCATCTCCGTCCTCCTTGTTCGGCTCCGTGGCCCGCGTGGTCTGAAGGGCGCGCGCTGCGTACGGAACACTCAAGTCAACAGCATGTTCATTGACGCGGCCTCTGGGGCGGTTGAGGCTCCCATGAGCGCGTGTGAGCTTCCGGCAATCGTACTGCGAGGATACCGGGAGGCATCGCGCGGAGCGGTCGCAGCAACGTCAGGTCGGCCAGATCCGACGGATCGAACGGATACGCGCTGACATCGGGGGCCAGGAGCACTACGGCGCGGGTGTCCCTGGCGTCCTCGAGCGTCTCCGGTGTCAGGAGTTGGACACGCTCATCGTAGCCGGCATGCGGGTAGAGGCCGCTCTGCACGAGCACAACAGGCTCATTGGCGAGGCGATCCAGCGCTTCGGGAACTGCCGCTACCTCGCTCTTCCAGGGACGCAGGCTGTAGCCACGGTCTCCACTGCCGACAAGGAGCGCTCCGAGGAAGATCGCGGCCGCTGCCGCGAGACGGGCATGACCAGCATTCGCGACAAGTCGGCGAAACAGTGTCAGCGCGCCGGCAGAGGCCGCAATGGCCAGGAACGGCCCGAGAACGATGGCGTAGTAGATCCCGAATGCTCGCAACTGTTCGTTCGCTGATGCGCCATAGAGCGCGACGATTGGCACGATGCCGACGACCCATCGCCAACCAAGCACCGGCAAGAATAGATGGGGCACGATCACGGTCGTCCAGAAGCCCGACGTCATGGTGCTGACCAGAACACGCCAAGGCTGCGTCAGCATGCCAACCAGCGCCAGCATCGGAGTTGCGCCGTAGTTCGCCCAGAAGTGCGCGTATGTCGGCGTTCCGGCGTCCGTGAGCTTCGGTACGACGTAGCCGTAGTAGATACCCAAGTTGGCAGCGGCGACAGCGGTCGGCAAGAAGAGGAACAGCAAGCGGTCCGACCATGTCATTCGACGGAACGCATGCAGCCCCAGGGCTACGGACGCCGCGAAAATCGGCATGACAGCATCCTCCTTGACGAGCGCGCATGCGAGCATCGCTACTGAGAAGGACCTTCGCTGGCGCCGAAGTGCCGCGTCGATCATCCACGGCACGAACCACGCGAAGAGCACTTCGGGATGAAACCCGTAGTTGAGAGCTCGCGCGGTATTGTCATTGAGAATGAAGGCGAGGGCTGTCGCGCTTGCGAGCGCTCCGCCGGCTCCAATGCGCTGCATGATCCGCCGGACATGCACACCTCCCGCGACGACCGCTATCACTGACAGCGCAAGAAGCCAGAGCGGGCTGGGATACAGCGCATACACAGAGCAAACGGGGAGCATCCCCCAGTATGCGTGAACGGCCAGCTCACTGCGATGAGAGAATCCGGGCGCATCCGCAGTCTCCACATACAGCGGTCGCCCCTGCAGCGTCTGAAAGCAGGGCCGGTCGAAGTACACTGTGAAATCGACAGCGTTGATAGCACCGGATTGAAAGCGGGTCAGGACGAGCCAGAACAGGACAAGCCCCGCGATCAGCGCGGCGAACAAGACGACGCGACCACGCGGTTCCCAGCGGTCCAAGGCGCGAAGCTCGGTTTCTCGCCAGCGCCACGGACGCACGACCAACAGAGCCAGCACGAGTGCCGGTGCCACGACGACCGGCAGCCGCACGACCGGAGGCCAGCCCACCAACGGTGCACCGACCAGGACGACGACCACAACGAGGGCGATCGTGGCTAAGGCCGCTCGCACGCGCTCCTTCGGGTCCGCATTTCTCGCCGCGCCTCCCAGCTTCTGACTCGGGGTTGATCGCAGCCCTCACCGACTCACTTCTTCGCCCCCGGCCCCTTCAACGCGCGCCCAGGGCGGGCGCCGGTGTGCTCCCCATCCTTCAACACTCGGACACCGTTCACCCACACATGCTCCACCCCGGACGCAAGCTGGTGCGGTTTCTCGTACGTTGCAAGATCCGTAATGGTCTCCGGATCGAACACGACGACGTCGGCGAACATCCCGGACCCGAGCGTGCCGCGTGCTTCGAGTCCGAGGTTGCTCGCCGGCAGGCCCGACAGACGATGGATGGCCGCCTCGAGGGGGATGAGCTGCTCGTCCCGTACATAGCGGCCAAGCAGGCGTGCCACGTTTCCGTAGGCACGCGGATGCACGGAGGAGCGCAGAAACACGCCTTCCGGCGCGAGCGATCCCGCATCCGAGCCAAACGTCACCCAGGGCAACCGAATCTGCTTGCGCACGTTGTCCTCGGACATCAAGAAGTACACGGCTCCCACGCGCGTGCCATCCTCCGCAATGAGATCGAGGATCGTGTCGATATCGCTCGTCCCACGCTGCCGCGCGACGTCGCCGAGCGTCTTGCCCGTGAGCGGTTTCAGCTCCTCTGAGCGAAACTCCACCAAGAGCACCCGATCGGGCGATCCAGCCGCCTGATACAAGCTCTCCCAGTCGATCGCGGGCCGGCGCATGTCGGCCGCCACCTGACGCCGCCACGCGGGATCACGCAGGCGTTCGACGAACGCCTCCAGGCCTCCCTCGAGCCTCGACGGTGGCACCGCCGCCGTCAGTCCGGTTGCGCCGGCTGTATAGGTGTACATGTCTGCCGTGATCTTCAATCCCTCCGCACGCGCCCCTTCGATCTTGGCAATAGCCGCATCGAGCGTCGGCCAGCTCGCCTCGCCGGCCGCCTTGAGGTGATAGATCTCCGCAGGAATCTCCGCCTCGCGCGCGATTCGCAGCAGCTCGTCGATGGCCTCGAGCAAGCGTGTGCTCTCGTTGCGCAGGTGCGAGATGTACTTGCCGTCGTACTGCGCGGCCACTTTGCACAGCTCGATGAGCTCCTCGGTGGAGGCGTACGCACCGGGTGCGTAGATGAGTGACGAGCCAATGCCGAGCGCGCCCTCCTGCATCTCCTGCCGCACGAGGGTGCGCATGCGCTCCATCTCCTGCGCGGTGGCAGGCCTGTCGTCCAGACCGATCACGTGCTCGCGAATCGTCGCAGCACCAATGAACGACGCCACGTTCGCCGATACGCCCTCGCGTTCCAATGTCTCGAGATATTCGCCGAGCGTCGTCCAGGTGACGTCGTACTTGAGATCGCCCTGTGTCCGCTCGGTTCGCGCTTTCATCTCCGGCGAGAGCGGGCCCATCGACGATCCCTCGCCGAAGATCTCGGTCGTCACGCCCTGCTCGATGTCGCTGAGCGAGCGCCCGTCGACGAGGAGCGACTCGGTCGCCCACGAGAGCATGTTGATGAAGCCAGGAGCAACCGCCAGGCCGCCCGCATCGACCACCTCGCCCGCGCTCGCGCTCTCGAGATCGCCCACGGCCGCAATTCGATCGCCCGTGATTGCAACGTCGCCACGTCGGGGCGGAGCGCCCGTTCCGTCGTAGACGACGCCATTGCGGATCAGCACGTCGTAGCGTCGGCAGGCGCTACCGAGCGCGGTGAAACAGACCACTAGGAGCACGATTGAGATCCAGACGCGAAGAGCCAGGCGCGCACGAAGCTGGGGCATGGCGCTATTATGGTCGAATCAAGAGGGCGGTGCGCTGGCATCGGCCTTGCTGGAGTACTTCGGCGGCGGCTGGTCGACGTCTCCCGGGAGGGACACCGTAGCGCCATCCCGATTTGCAGGAATTGTAGAGCGCGGACGCCTCGGCGAGGCGCCCCAACCGCCAATGGGGCGCCTCCGCCGAACACGGCGTGCCCGGCGAGGGTAGGGCGCGTTCGCCAAACGCGCCGCCCTGAAAATCAGCCACCAACAGTGGCGACCTCAAGGAGTCTGCATGCGGAACCTAGCGATTCTCGGAGTGATGTTGCTGGTCCCTGCCTTCGTGCAGGCGCAGAAGAGCCCGCAGAAGCTCTTCGAAGCCGGAAAGTACGCGGAGACCATCGCCGCGCTGCCGGCGAACAAGGCACGCTCGGCCAGAGAGGCGTATCTTGCCGGGCAGACTCAGGCGAAGCTCAAACAAGACAGTCAAGCACGCGCGGCGTACAAGAAGCTCGCCTCCGGAGACGAGGACAGCGCCTGGACGTTCGTCGGGCGATCGGCGCTCGCACAATTGGGGGGCAACAAGGGCGAAGCGCTGAGTGCCGCCAAGAAGGCGGTAGCGCTCAACGAGAAGCTCGCCGAGGCGCAATACCAACTCGGCCTTGTCCTGAATTCGCGCGGCGAATACAAGGAGGCGGGCAGCGCATTCGCGAAGGCGGCGAAGCTCAGGCCGGACATGGCGTATGCGCACTATTACGCGGGCATGGCGTACAACAAGGCCAAGCGGGTCGACCTCATGGCCACGCACTTCGAGCGGTTCTTGAAGCTGGCGCCGGCCGCACCAGAACGTCCCGTCGTGGAGTCGGTCATGCGCACCGTCCGCGGCAGGCGATAACGCGCGATGGCTGGGTCAAGCGCGCTGATCAAAACGCCTGTCCAAGCGAGAAATACAATCGGGGCCGGCGGCGGCCGTCGACGTCGCGCGTGAGCGGCACACCGACATCGACACGAAACAGGGCGAATGGCGTGTCGATGCGCAAGCCGGCGCCGACCCCGACCTCGAGGTCGAGCGAGAGATCGGAGAACGCGTCGAACACGTTCCCCGCGTCCACGAAGCCCACACCTCGCACCCAGCGGTAGATCGGGAACCGCAGCTCCTGGTTGATCAGCAGCAACGCATTCTCTGCAAGAAAGTCCTCACCAACAATCGAACCGTCCGGGTAGCCGCGTAGGGTTTGCCCACCGCCGATCTGGAACATCTCGCTTGGGATGAGCACCTGGTCACCGATCGCGCGCGTGGCGCCAACACGCAGAGCAGAGGCAGAGACGACCGTCTCGGTCAGCCGACGGAAGTAGTACTGCTGCGCCACGTAGCGGACAAAACGAAGATCGGATGCCAGCCACGTGTCCGAGTACTCGAAGGTCGATGAGTGCAACCAGCCCCGCGTCGCATCAGAGGCATCGTCACGCCTGTCGACAATGACCGACGCGCCGAGCCGAGGCACGGTAACAGGCTCGTCCGGAAAGTCGGGAGAGTCCACACGTGTTCGACTTCGCGCATACGTGTAGCCGTACTCGACGGCCAGCCCCTCCCTGCGACGGAGCCGCAGCCGCTGAAAGATTGAGTACTCCGTTTCATCGGTTGTGGCCTCGAATGTGGCCGCTTCCGAAACGACATCGAAACCCTCACGCGAGCGCTCGACGAAGAGCGTGGTCGAGAGCGGCGCGTCGAACAGGCGCGGCAGTGTGAGAAACAGGCGGCCCGCTTGCCTCCGTCGTTGGTAGCGACCGGCGATGCCGCCGGTCGCGGTTGTTCCAAAGAGGTTGCGGTTCTCGAGATCCGCCGCGAGACCAGGCGTCACCTCGCGGCCAGAGCCGCTAGACGAGGGCTCGTCGTTGACACCGACGCCGTAGCGCAGTCGATATCGCGGCCGCTCCTGGAGCTCGACGATGGCGCGCACTGGCTGTTCGGTAACAACTTCCTTGGATGAAGATTGCGTCCGTCGTTCGATTGGCTGGAGGCTGATGTCGACGCGCTGAAACACGCCAGTTTCGTACAAGCGTTGCCTGGCCTCGAGCATCGTCCGCACGCCGATCGGCGCGCCGCGCTCGAGGCTGAGGGCCCGCAGGATGACCGGTTCGTCCGTGCCAGGTGCGCCCCGGATTGCGACATCTTCGAGCACCTGACGCGGCCCCTCGGCGACGTCGAGGTTCAACAACACGCGACCCGCCTCCGCTCCGCTTCGGCGAGGTTCTACGTCGACGCCGAGGCTGACCGTGGCATTCGCAAAGCCGTCGTTACGATAGGCTGCTTCCACGTTCCTGCGGCCGAGCTCGGCATCCAGCGGCAAATACGCGCTGCCGGGCGCGATGCCGAACCACTGGCGCACCTGGGCTGCAGTCTCCGCCTCCACCCCACTGACGTCCACGGAGGCGACCGAGTATAACGGTCCTTCGCGGATTTCGACGGGAAGGATCACCTCTCTGCCTCGTGACGCTTGCCCGCCGCGGTTGCTCGACCGTGCATCGATTCCGACCCGAGCGAGCGCCGCAAGGTATCCCTGCGCTCGATACCATTCCGCGAGACTCCGCTCGAATGCCGGCGGGTCGAGCCATGCAGTGAGCGCCAGGTCTCGCTCCCTTATGAAGGCGTCTATAGCTGCTGTCGAAGCCTGGTCGTTGCCCGTGTACTCGAGCCGCCAGGGAGATACTGGCCCTGGCTCGACGGTGACAATTGCCTGCTTCACCTCTTGTCGCGCATCGATGCGGACTTGCACACGCGCCTGTGGATGATTCGTCTCGATGAGGTGTCGGCGTGCAATGGCGGTGAGATCGTCCGACAGGAAAGTATCGAAGACGGCAGCCGACCAGGCGTCCCGCATACGTCTGCGCACATTGCCCGGCAGGTCGCTGCCGCGAACGACGACCTCGCATTGCGGACCGGTCTCGATCGTGTAATAGAGCGTGACGCCAGGCGCCTCGTCAGCCGCCTCCGGCCCGGCGGCCGGCTGAGCGGGCCGTTCAACAGGCGCCTCCTGCGATTGTCGCGATGTGCGAATCCGATGCTCGAAATAGCCCTGCTCCCGCAGGTACTCGGCCAGGCGATCGCGATCCTTCTGCCAGCGGTAGAAGTCGAAGCGATCGCCAGCCTCGAGCTTGAGCCGCCGCGCGAGCTGGCGCTCGTCCGCCTCGCTCACGCCACGAATGATGACGGCCGTGACACGCTGGCCTGGGCCGCGCTGTGCGCCCGAGTCGACACGCCGCGTCCGACGGCCGAGGGTCACGTCGTGGCGAAACTCGTAGGCTCTCGACTCATCGTCTCGAGAGACGGCCCTGAGCTCGACGCTTCTGAGCGGGCGATACGACGCTATCCAGGTAAGCGCACCTGCCTCGCGTAAGCTTTGCGAAAGAATGAGCTCGACGCCGCGGGGGAATCGCTTCGCTGCAGTCAGGCGGGCGGCCGGGTTCGCCTCGGTCGCGAGCTGGACCTGCTCGGACCCGATGTCTTCGGCAGCGATGCCACGCTCGAGCCGCAGTGCGTCGAGCCCGATGGTGCGACCGGCCAGCGCAAACAGGTCTCCTGAGATGGCGCTGAGAAGCTGCGTGCGCACGGCCTCAGTCGTGGATTCCCCAGCGCCGCCACCGGCCAGCATCGCGTAGAGCTCCGCCTCGGACTGCTGCGCATCGTCTGACTCGACGGTGACATCGAGGGTTTCGGGTGTGCCGCTTGCCTGGATGGTCACGCCTGTCGCACCCACGTGCGTCTGTGCGACAAGGTCGAGCGTGGGATCGAGTCGGGCAGGATCGGTGAAGTCGGCCGACCCGCGCTCGATGCGGTAGACAAGGCCGCCGAGATAGAGCTCGCCGCCTTCGCGCAGCTCGATGCGCCCGGCCACACCCGGCTGGTCGAGCGTGCCCAAGAGCTGCAGGTCCAACGCGGCGCCGAAACGGCCGTAGTTGTTGTCAACCAGGAGATCCTCTTGGCTGATGACGGCGATGTCGAGTCGAACTGGTGTTGCGGCAGCCGATGAACCTCCGCCGCTGGGCATGCCTCCTAGCTGCCCGCCGCCACCGAAGAGCTCGCGCCCAAGGGTGCCGGTGAGGATGATCGGCTCGCGGTACGAGCCGTGGAGAAGCGTGACGTCACCCCCGATGAGCGTCTCGCGCGGGCGAATCTCGACGCGCATGTCCGCGTTGAGCTCGGCGCGCAGGCCCTCGGGGTATTCGAAGGCGACGTTGCGTCCGGTGATCGTCGCTATGCCCGTGACGGCTGGCAATTGGCCGACGTCGAGTGTGGCATCGAGACGAATCGGACCGCCGTTGGCCATCCCCGTGATGCCAATCGCGCTGATGCGCTGCTCATCGAGCTGGATCGCGCCTGCCACGTCGGACACGAGCAGGCGTGGCTCGCGGAGCACGAGCTCACCCTCCGTCACGTCGATACGGCCGTCGAGCTCGGGCGTCGTTACCGGTCCTGTGGCGCGTACATCGATTGTGGCGGATCCAGCCGTGCCGATATCGCGCGCGAACGCGCCGAGCAAACGCAAGTCCAAGTTCCCGAGCGCGTTGAGCTCCACGACCGGCTGATGATCCAACCCACTCGCGCTCCCGGTCACGCGGAGCTCAGTGCCAGGCCCACGCCAAGAGAACATCTCGATCAGCGCGCGGCCATTGTCGATGCTGATGCGCGTCGGCGCGACCTGTTCAACGGGCAAACCCGCGAAGACGAGGTTGCCCCGGTCGAGAGTCAGCGTTCCGTTGACCGCCGCGAGGTCCAGGGCGGTCGCTCGTGCGTCGAGCGATAGTGCCAGCTCCCCGTCGACTTGCGCCGTTGTCAGGTCGTCGATGAACGGCTCGAGCAGCGCTGGCGTCAAGGGAGACGCCGTGACCTGCAGGCGCGCTTCATCTGGTGTTGCCGGCCGTGCAGCGACGAGCGGTTCTGGCAACCAGCGCGCGAGTAGTCGCAGAGGCAGCGAACCAGTCCCCGCGATCGTGGCGCGCTGCCATGTCCCAGTGAGCTGGTCTATCGTGAGTAAGCCCTCACCCAGGTGCGCCTCGAGGCCAAGGTTGGTGACCGGGGGCAGATCTCGATAGGTCACGCTCGTGTCGATGAGTGAGAGCGTTCCGGCGAGCCGCGGCGCGCGAAGGGTGCCAGTAGCGTTGGCATCGAGTTGGAGCGATCCTGTGAGGCCGAAAGGCACCGTCGAGAACAGCTTCACGATCGGCAGGAGGTCTGCGGCCCGCGCATCGAGCCTGGCGTGAAGCTTCTCGGTCGCAGGGAAGGCGCCGGTCTCCTCTTTCTGCACCCCCAAGCCGAATGACCCGTCAACGGTCAGATGGCTGGCCCCGCTGGCTAGATCGAGCCCCTCCACGGCAAGGCCGCGCGGCGAGTAGCGCAGCGCCGCCGGAGCTGCGAGCGCGAGCCGAGAGTCGCCGATCATGACGTTCGTCTCCGTTAGCGTCGCGCTGCCCTCCGTCTCTGCGAGGTTGTCGAGTCGTCCGTTCGCTCGAGCACCCAGGGACAGGCGTCCGGCGATCGGGAGATCGACGTTGGGCAGGAACGGGGAGAGGCGCTCGACGTCGAGGCCTTCGACGCGCGCCGTCAGCTCGAACGACCTCGCCTCGTCCAAGGCTTGAATGGCGTGGAGCTCGGTCGCAAATGACGAGGCCCGGGCGTCAATCACGGCGCGCTGCCCATCTGCGTCGACCGTCGCCTCGATAGGGCCGAGCGCCGCACCTCGCCATGTGAAGTCCGAAAGCGTGAGGCGTGCTGCGCCAGATGGGTGTGCCAGCGCGCCTTCGCCGCGGGCTTCGAAGCTCACCCGGCCCCCTACGGGAATCGACGCTGCAGTGTCCGACCCGTCCGGCGGCGGATCGATACGCAGATCCTGGCCTCGCGCATCCAACTCGTAACGGCCGGATGACAATGTGTAACTGCCAGTGGCTTCCAGCAGGCCGCTCGGATCTTGTGTCGCTGTCAGTCGCTCGATGCGAAGAGAGTCCGGCGTGAGTTGAACCTGCGCGTTCAGAGAGTCCAGCCGTTGACCGGCCGCGCGGAGGTTACTCGATGTGACCGCCGCATCGAGCATGAGACGAGTCGTCGTTCCAGCGAGCCGGCCGCTCATCTTCACTGTGCCGGTAGGACGCCGTTCGGCAGGCATTGCGCGAAGCAGCGCTGCGACCTCTGGAACGTCGGCTTGCACGAAGCCCTCGACACGGCCGGTTCGAAACGAAACGGTCGCCCGCCCATCGATCTGACTCTCTTCGAGCATGAGCCGCAAGCTTGCCACGGTCGCGCGGGTCGTCGTCGCCGTGCCGCGGGCGTCGAGCTGGCCCGCGCCGTGGCTGGACGACGTGAGATCACGAGAGGTGAGGCTCCAGTTCACGCGAGGTTGTCGGAAGGAACCGGTGAGATCGACGCGGGCATCCAGGCTTCCGTGGATGCGCTCTCCCGTCGGGAGTACGACGCCCGCCACATCCAATAGCGGCACGACGTCCGCAGCGTGCAGCGCGAGGCCGCCCGAGAGTGAGCCGTCGACTGGTTCAGCGGTGAAGTCTGCCTCGGCAGGTGACCTCATGTCCGAGAGCTCGCCCCCCACGCGGCCGCGGAGGGTCAGTCCCTCCGCCGCCAGGTCGGGCGTCAGCGACCACTGCCGCTTCGCGACCGTTAGCGCAAGCGTGCCCGCAACGGGCACTGGTCGGGGACGCGCTGCCCGTTTCGACGACGCTGTCGGCGTGAGTGCCGCATGCACCGAGACTTCCCAGTTCGGCCAGTCGAGCCCCGGACCCTCCACTCGCACCGTGCCTGCCGCCCGTGTGGCGAGATCGACGGGCAACGGACCAGCAACGGACGAGAGAAAGGTGGCGACATCGAGGCCCCGCCAGGTCGAGTCGATCTCCGACCTCACGCCCTGGTCCAGACCCACCGTGCCGCGCACAGCGACTTCCCCTGCGCCGACGGCCGCGCGCAGGTGCCTGACGATGACGCGGGTGGGATCGATTGAAGCGCGGCTTTGCAGCCGGATTTGCCGGAGATCGGCGTAGGCAAGCGAGTCGCTCGAGAGATCAACCTCGATGCGAGGCGCAGCCAGCTCACCCTTCACCGTGCCGCTCGCTTGCACGATGCCCCGCATGGGCAAGGTGGGCGCGGTCTCGGGGTCAGGCTCTCGGATTCCTTGGCCGGGAAGCAGAGGTGTCAGCTCGGTCAAGTCTGCCTCCACCCGGTATCGCAGGTCGCAGGCCGGCTCCGAAGCAAACAGCCGCATCACGCCGGCCCCCTCGATCCGGCTGTGTGCTGTCGTGAGCACTAGTGGTTCGAGGTTGAGTCCTTCGCTGGTCAGGCGCAACGCGCCCTCCACACGGGCCTCGAGTGGTTGGCCGCCGGTCTCGGCGCGAAGGTTGGCGGCCAGGTCGGCCGGACGCCATGCAGCCGGGCCCGGCGTCGCGCGCGAGACCAGCGACAGGCGGCTCAGCTCGAGCGCCGTGCCCAACGAGGGATCTGTAAAGCGAAAAGAGATATCGCGCAGGTCCAATCGGCCCAGATCGATCGCAGACGACGAGGGGGCCGGCTCACGTGCGGCGAGCTCGGGAAGGTTCCAGCGCCCATCTTGCGCGCGCTCGATAACGATGGCCGCATGGTCCACCGAAAGCGACTGCAGGCGTGCCGCGCCACCAACGAAGGCCCAGGGGAGATCGACTCGGGCGTGCCGCGCGGTGAAGAACGCCGGGGCTTCCCGACCAGCCGCAGCCAAGCGGACGTCGGCCAGCTCGATGCTGAGCGACAACAGGTTGTAATCGAGCCGACCGATCCGCGCGTCAATCCCATAATCTCGCTGGAGCATGGCCGTCGCCCACGCAGCCACGCGCCCGCGCACGAGGGGCGTGTGCAGGAGCGCCACGAACAGGGTCAGCACCAGTAGGAGCCCCGCGGCGATAACGAGTCCGATGCGCAGGAGTCGGACAGATACAGGCATAGCTGTGCTGGTGCCATGTTAGCAGCGCGCTAAACGGGGACAGCACTCGTTTTTCACATCGCGGAAAACGGGGGCTGTCCCCGTTCTTTCGCCCCGACTAGAATGTCTCTATGTCGTCGATGAACAAGAACCAGTCTCTCGGTGTCGGTTTGGTGGGGATCGGATGGTGCGCGGCGCAGCATATTCAGGCGTTCCAGAAGAACCCGCACACGCGTGTCGTGGCCCTGTGTGGTCGGGAGGTGCAAGGCGTCGAAGCAAACCTCACCAAATACGGCGTGAGCGCACAGGGTGCGCGCATCACGACCCGCTACGAAGATCTCCTGGAGGCTGACGATATCGAGATCATCTCGATTGTGACGCCCAACAATCTCCACGCCGCGCAAGCGATTGCAGCTGTCGAGGCCGGCAAGCACATCCTTCTCGAAAAGCCAACGGCCCTACGCCTCGACGAGCTCACGCAGCTCAGCGCCGCGGTCCGCAAAGCCGGGACTCGCTCGATTGTCTCGTTCGAGCTGCGCTACAATCCATACCTTCGGTTCGTTCGTTGGCTACGGTCGTCAGGGCGTCTGGGGCGCGTTCGCTTTGTACGTGTGCAATACCTCTCCCGAGTGCTGGACTGGTACGCGGGTTGGGACTGGTGTCGCACAAACGAAGGCGGCGGCAGCCACCTACTGGCGGCTGGCTGTCATGCGGTCGATACGTTCCGCTGGCTGAGCGGCCTCGAGCCCCTGGACGTCAGCGCGTTTCACACGCATTTTACCGCGGGCTACGAGTGGCCCACGTCGATTCTCGCGAACCTGCGGCTCCAAGAGGGAGCGCTGGGACACGTGACCAGCTCCACGGATTTCATGCTGCCGTATACGTTCGGCGTGGAGTTGATGGGTGATCGGCTCTCCGTCCGCGATACGCTCATCGCGTGGAAGGACGAACCGGTCGATCTCGAGGAGCTGCGCGACGCCAACCCTGTCCCCGAGGTGACACTACACCCGAGTCGTTACGGCAGCGCGGCAGAGGCGATTCAAATCGCCTGCGACAACATGCCAGATTCTGTCGACGTCGCACATCATCCATTTCAGGCAGAAATCGACGACCTCGTTGCCTGCATCCGGGAGGGTCGGGATCCAGAGCTGAACGTTCTCGACGCCGAAAAAACCATGCAGATCTGCCTGGCGGCGGATCGGTCAGCGGCGCTGGGCGGCACGGTCCTCGAGCTGCCACTTCGTGTCTGATGTTAGGTGGACGTAAGCCTCAGCATGCGGAGGCCTCATGCGAAACGTTGCTCTAGCCGGTGCCTTGCTCACGATGTTCCTCTCAAACCTATCCGCTCAAGAACCGAAGCGCCTTCCCTACCCGGACACGAAGGGGCTGGATGTCACCGACGATTACTTCGGTACGAAGGTTCGCGATCCGTATCGGTGGCTCGAAGATGACAACAGCGCCGAAACCGAGGCGTGGGTCGAAGCACAGAACAAGCTCACGTTCACGTACCTCGAGG
Organism: Luteitalea sp.; assembly: GCA_009377605.1. Taxonomy (NCBI): domain Bacteria; kingdom Pseudomonadati; phylum Acidobacteriota; class Vicinamibacteria; order Vicinamibacterales; family Vicinamibacteraceae; genus Luteitalea; species Luteitalea sp. The sequence continues at coordinate 68,815 of WHTT01000020.1, read as the reverse complement.
GCATTCCCGAGCGCGAGGGCCTTCGTCAGCGCTTGACCGAGCTCTGGAACTACGAGCGCTATGGCGCTCCGGCAAAGCATGGCCCCTGGTACATCTTCTCGCACAATACAGGGCTGCAGAACCAAGCCCTGATCTTCAGGACGAAGAGCCTCTCCGCCGAGCCCGAAGTGCTGATCGACCCGAACGCGCTGTCGCCCGATGGCACGGTGGCGCTCGGCGCTCTTTCGTTCACCGACGACGGGCGGTTCGTGGCGTATGCCCTCCAGTCGAGCGGGTCCGATTGGAGAGAATGGCGCGTACGGGACGTCGCGACGGGACAGGATCTGCCCGACGTCATCAAATGGTCGAAGTTCGTGGGCGCGGCCTGGCTCGAGGACGGCTCCGGGTTCTTCTACGGCGGATATGCCGAGCCGAAGAGCGATGAGGCGCTCACCGGCGTCAACAAGAACCAGAAGCTGTACTTCCACAAGATCGGGACGACGCAGGATCAGGATCAGCTGATCTACGAGCGTCCAGACAAGCCCGATTGGATGTTCTCCGCGGACGTGACGGAGGATGGCCGCTGGCTCGTCGTCTCTCAGACCGAGGGTACGGAGCCTCGGAACCGGGTCTTCATCCGAGACTTGCGCCAGCCAGACTCGAAGATCGAGCCCTTGCTGAATCGGTTCGATGCGTCATACACAGTGGTGGGTAATGACAGCGATCGCTTCTACGTGCTCACTGACAACGGGGCACCACGTCGTCGTCTCGTCGCGATCGAGAAACGTGCTCCGGATCCGTCATCGTGGACGACCCTCATCCCGGAGGCATCCAATCGCGACGTCTTGGACGGCGTGACGATGGTGAGCGACCGGTTCGTCGGCATCTGGATGACCGACGCCCACAACGTGTTGCGGATCTATGGTCTCGACGGTGGAGTGGAGGGCGAGATTCCATTGCCCGCTATCGGGACGATCAACAGGTTCACCGGCAAGCGTAAGCACAGCGACGGCTTCTTCGCGTTCGAGTCGTTCACGCGTCCGACCACGACCTTCCGTTACGACTTCGCCGTGAAGCGAAGCGAGCCGTTCAAGGAGCCAAAGGTCGCCTTCGACCCAGCGGACTACGAGACGACGCAGGTCTTCTACCCATCGAAGGATGGAACGAAGATTCCGATGTTCATCACGTCACGGAAGGGCACGAAGCGCGATGGACAAACGCCAACGCTGCTGTACGGGTACGGCGGCTTCGATATATCGCTGACGCCATCGTTTTCGGTCTCGAGCATGGCTTGGCTGGATCGCGGAGGGATTTACGCGGTTCCCAATCTGCGTGGTGGTGGTGAATACGGTAAGGAATGGCACGACGCCGGACGGCTGGAGCACAAGCAGAATGTGTTCGACGACTTCGTCGCCGCGGCTGAATATCTCATTCGCGAGAGGTACACGTCATCTTCCAAGCTGGCTATCTCCGGCGGCAGCAACGGCGGTCTTCTCGTGGGAGCGTGCATGACGCAGCGACCGGATCTGTTTGCCGCAACCTTGCCCGCGGTTGGTGTGATGGACATGCTGCGCTTCGACAAGTTCACGGTTGGATGGGCGTGGCGGTCTGACTACGGCAGCTCGGCGACAAATGAGGGCTTCGATACGTTGATCAAGTACTCGCCGCTCCACAACATCGAGCCGGGTACCGCGTACCCCGCCACGCTCATCACGACGGCTGATCACGATGACCGCGTCGTGCCGGCGCACAGCTTCAAGTTCGCAGCAACACTGCAGGCGGCACAGGCCGGAAAGGCGCCCGTCCTGATCCGGATTGAAACGAAAGCTGGGCACGGCGCCGGCAAGCCAACCAGCAAGCTCATCGACGAAGCTACTGACCGCCTCGCGTTTCTCGTACAAGCGCTGGAAAACGGAGGACAGAGCAGCTCTCCATGAACGCGCAGCGGAGCGCCTCCGGATCGACGGATGCGGTCCTCAGCTCGTCGACGTTATCGAGGCTCGCGACCCAGCTCGATAATCTTGCGCTCATCCTCGGTGACGCCACCCCGGAAGCGCTCGGACGCCGGCCCTCATCGGGCAAATGGTCTGCGCACGAGCACTTGGCACACTTGGGTCGTCACCAGCAAGTGTTCCTCGAACGCATGGCCAGGATCGTGCGCGAGGACGAGCCGCCGCTCGGTTCATATCGCGCCGAGCAGGACCCCGAGTGGCCAGCTTGGCAAGCGCTTCCCCTCGATGAGGTGGTCGCCCGTCTGCGGCACGGTCGGCGTGAGCTCCTGTCATTCCTCGCCAGCCTGCAGCCGGAGCACTCCGCCCGGGTGGGCACTCATCCAGTGTTCGGGCGGATGTCCATCCCGGTGTGGATCGAGTTCTTCCTCGTCCATGCGGCACACCACCTCTATGCCGTCATGAAGCTCGCCCGCGGCGGCGCGTGAAAACGGGGACAGCCCCCGTTTTCCACTCCTCGGAAAACGGGGGCTGTCCCCGTTTCACCCCTTCAGTGCTTGGCGGGCGAGGGCTTGGACGGCGAGCACCATCGAGCGCAGGCCGAGCCCTTTGCCCATCGAGATGTTCTCGCGAAAGATCGCCTCGACAATCTCCGCGTCGACCCGCGCCACGTCTTCCGGCGGGAGACCAGAGAGCGCCTGATCGAGGATGGTCGCGAGGGCTTTGGCGGAGACGCCGCTGGGGCTCTCTACGGCAAAGTAGAACTTCAACGTGCCCTCTGGCTGGAGGTGGGCCCAGACATACGCTTCTGACTCGCATTGCGGAACCTGATTGGCCTGGGCGAACGGTCTGGTGGCGACCTCCGGCGGAACTTCGGTGAACTTGTCGGCGAAGCTGAGAAGGATCTGGGCGCGCTCGGTTGCATCCGGAAACATGGCGAGCGTCTCGAGCATATCGCCCAGCTTGCCAGGCTGCGTTGTCATCGTTTCACGATCCTCCACGCTCTTATGACGCGCAATCCCTCAGCACCGTCACAAGGCGGCACCGCCGTCTAGCCCGGGGGCGCTCCGGGCCACTAAGTGGACCACTAAGGCTTCTGGATGGGCACACCCACCAAGTTGCCCCACTCGGTCCAGCTGCCATCGTAGTTGCGAATATTCTGGAAGCCCAACAGGAACTTCAACGCGAACCAAGTGTGGCTGCTGCGCTCGCCAATGCGGCAGTACGCGATCGTGTCCACCTTGGGATCGAGCCCTTGGTCCTCCAAGTAGATCTGCCGGAGCTCCTCGGCCGTCTTGAACGTGCCGTCCTCGGGATTGATCGCACGCGCCCAGGGGACGCTCTTCGCGCCTGGAATGTGACCACCCCGCAGCGCGCCCTCGTTTGGGTACTCGGGCATGTGAAGCCGCTCGCCCCGGTACTCCTCCGGGCTCCGCACGTCTACCAGCTGACCACGGCTTCCTTCGACGAACTTCCGCACATCATCACGAAACACGCGATGCGGTCTGTCGTCTCGCGCAGTGACCTTGTAGGTGGCGGGCGGATGGCTTGCCACGTCACGCGTGAGTGGGCGACCTTCCTTCTCCCATTTGAGTCGTCCTCCATCCATCACGCGTGCGTTCGTGTAACCAAACAGCTGGAATACCCAGAATGCATAACAGGCCCACCAGTTGTTCCGGTCGCCGTAGAAGACGACGGCGGTGGCCGGCGTGACGCCGATACGTGACATCAACTGCTCGAAATCTTCGGCCGTGATGTAGTCGCGCCGGATCTGGTCGTTGAGATCCTTGGTCCAATCGACATGCACTGCCCCAGGGATGTGCCCGGAGGCATAGAGGAGCGTGTCCTCGTTCGATTCAACCAGTCGCAGCTTTGGATCGTTCAGGTGCTCGGCAACCCAGTCGGTCGACACGAGGACATCCGGCTGTTTGTATCCCCGATCTTCAATCTTCATGGAATGTCACTCCGAAAGAACCGTTGCGAACCCGAGACTTGTCTCGGGGCTCGCAATAGAGCGTCGTGGGGCGTGGCCGAAGGCCGCGGCCCGCAAGAACGTACACCACCGGCAAACAAAGGGACTACGTCCCTGTCGCGACTCAGGGGAGGGCCAACCGGCATCTTATCAGGGAGCCATGGAAGCCGTGAAACATCTATGTCAAACTTCCGTGCGATGGTCCTCATCTTGATGGGCGTCACCGCGTCTGGCAAGACCACGGTGGGTCAGCAACTGGCCGACGCGCTCGGCTGGCCATTCTACGATGGAGATGACTTCCATCCGGACGAAAACGTCGAGAAGATGCGCCACGGCCTGCCGTTGACGGACGCGGATCGGAAGCCGTGGCTCGATCGCCTTCACGCCCTGATTCGTGACACGCTGGCCCGGGGCGGGCATGCGGTCATCGCTTGCTCCTCTCTCCGCACGTCGTACCGCGCGACCCTCCGCGGAGGACTCACCGACATGAGGTTCGTCTACCTGAAGGTCAGCCGTCAGGTGCTGAAGCAACGCATCGAAGCACGGCAAGACCATTTCATGCCACCGTCGCTGCTCGACAGCCAACTGCAAACGCTCGAGGAGCCGGCCGAATCACTTCGGATCGACGGCGCTCAGCCGCCGGACGCCATTGTCCAGGAAATACGCCGCCGGCTGCGGCTCGATGAACCCCGTCCGTCTCACTCGGCCTAGCGTGACATAGCGAAAAGGGGACGGGCTCCTTCTCCTCTGCACAGGAAACGGGGACAGCCCCCGTTTTTCGCATGATGGAAAACGGGGGCTGTCCAGTGGGCTGTCCCCGTTTTCACAGCTGCGCGTGTCGCAGGCGCAGGGCGTTGACAATCACCGAGAGCGAGCTCAGCGTCATGGCAGCGCCTGCCCAGATGGGTCCAATGAGCGTACCGGTGAGCGGATAGAGCACACCGGCAGCAACCGGCACGCCAACGGCGTTGTAGACAAACGCGAGGAAGAGGTTCTGTTTGATGGTACGGAGCGTCGCGTGACTGAGCAGCCGTGCCCGTGCAATGCCGCGGAGATCTCCCTTGACGAGCGTGACGCCCGCGCTCTCAATGGCGACATCCGTGCCCGCGCCCATGGCCACGCCGACGTTCGCGGCCGCGAGGGCCGGCGCATCATTGATGCCGTCGCCCGCCATCGCTACGCGACGCCCCTTCGCCTGGAGCGCGCGCACCACATCCTGTTTCTCCGCTGGAAGCACCTCCGCGTGCACGCTCGTGATCTGCAACGCCCGAGCGACACCTTCTGCGGTTGTGCGGTTGTCGCCGGTCACCAGCACAATATCGATGCCCTCCTGACGCAGCGCCTCCAGCGCCTCTGGTGTGGTCTCCTTGACGGGATCCGTCACGCCGAGCAAGCCGGCCAGTTGGCCATCCACCGCGACGAACACGACCGTCTGACCGTGTGACCGCATTGCCTCGGCGTTAGCCGTCTCAGCCGATGTGCTCACGCCTTGGTGCTCGAGAAATCCCTGGTTGCCCACCGACACATCGCGTCCCTCCGCCGTGGCCCGCACACCGCCGCCCGTCGTCGACACAAACGTGCTAGTGTCAGCCAGCGCCAAATCGCGCTGTCGCGCGGCAGCAACGATCGCGTGGCCTATCGGATGCTCGCTGCCTTGCTCGACCTCCGCCGCGAGCCGTAACAGCTCCGTATCCTCGAATGGTGGGCGCGCGCGCAGCTCGACCAACGCCGGCTTCCCCTCGGTGAGCGTGCCGGTCTTGTCGACGACCAGCGTGTCCACACGGGCGAGCGTCTCCAGCGCTTCCGCGTCGCGGATCAGCACGCCGGCAGTTGCTCCGCGCCCAGTGCCAACCATCACGGCCATGGGTGTCGCCAGCCCGAGCGCGCAGGGGCACGCAATGATGAGCACCGCGACGGCGCTCGTCAGCGCGTACAACAGCCTTGGATCCGGTCCCCACAGAGCCCACGCTGCGAAGCTCAACCCGGCGACGACCACGACCGAGGGGACGAAGACCGCCGCCACGCGATCGACGAGGCGCTGGATCGGTGCGCGGCTGCGTTGCGCCTCGCTCACGAGGCGCACGATCTGCGCCAACAGCGTCGCCTGCCCGACGCGCTCGGCCCTCATCAGAAAGCTGCCCGTGCCGTTGATCGTGCCGCCGATCACGCGCGCGCCACGCTCCTTCTCCACCGGCATCGGCTCGCCGGTGACCATCGCTTCGTCGATGTAGCTGTGGCCGTCGATGAGCTCGCCGTCCACCGGCACCTTCTCGCCCGGCCGAACACGCAGCACGTCGCCGACGCGCACATCCGCCAGTGACACGTCCTCGTCTCCGCCGTCTCGGACTCTCCGAGCTGTCTTCGGAGCGAGGCCGAGCAGCGCGCGGAGCGCCGCACCCGTGCGTCCGCGTGCCTGAAGCTCCAGCACTTGTCCCAGAATGACCAACACGATGATCACGGCAGCGGTGTCGAAGTACGGCTCAACGACGCCATCATGCGAGAAGCCGCTCGGGAACCAATCGGACACGAGGGTTGCCGCCACGCTATAGACATACGCCGCGCCCGTGCCGAGCGCGATCAACGTGAACATGTTGGGACTACGCGTCACGATCGAGCGCCAGCCGCGCTCGAAGAACGGCTTACCGGCCCAGAGCACGATAGGGGTTGCCAGCACGAGCTGAATCCAGTTCGCCAGGTGGCCACCGATGGCGCGCGTGACTACGCCGCCAGCGATCATGTCGCCCATCCCAATGACAATGATGGGCAGGGCCAGAAGCGCCCCGATGACCAGGCGCCGCTTCATGTCCACGAGCTCAGGATTCGGCGCCTCCTCGAGCTCGACAACCCGCGGCTCGAGCGCCATACCGCACTTGGGACACGCACCAGGTTCATCGCTCTGCACTTCCGGGTGCATCGGGCAGGTGTAGACAGTCCGCACGCCGGGTGCAGCCAGCTGCTCCGCTTCCAGCGCCATGCCGCAACTTGGACATGGCCCGGGCTGTGCCTCACGCACACCGGGGCACATGGGGCAGACCCAAGCGGCCGCGCCCTCCGTATGCTCCGGTGTCTGCGCTGGTGAAGGAGCCGTCTCGCGCTCCGATTCGAGGAAGCGTTCTGGATCGGTGACAAATCGCGCTTGGCATCCGGCGCCGCAAAAGTAATACGTCGTGCCACGATGCTCGGCATGGAGCTTGGTACGTGTGGGGTCCACCTGCATGCCGCAGACCGGATCGAGAGCGATACCCGCTGACGCGGGCGCGTGGTGAGTCTTGTGAGCCATTGGGGCAACTCCGGACGACGGCGTCAACGGGAATGCTTGTAAATGAGCTCGAGCAGCTCGTCGTACGTCGCTTCGACGCGTGCGTCGGACCCTTCTCTCAGTGCCTCGGTCACGCAATGACGGAGATGGTTGGCCATCAGCCCTCGCCCGGCATGACGAAGGGCCTCCTGGGCGGCCGAGAGCTGCACGAGGATGTCAGGACAGTAGCGATCTTCCTCGACCATCCGGTGCAAGCCACGCACCTGGCCTTCGATACGCCGCAGCCGTCTGAGGTTTGCTGTCTTTGTGTCCGGATCAACGCCGGTCGCGTGGCGTTGGTCGTCACGACTGACGTCACCCGACCTGCGGGCTGTTGCTCGAGTCGCTGTGCGCATCGGTTGTGTCCCTACCCTGCCAAGGTCCAGCGGCACGCCGAACCGCCGCCGGATACCCATAGGGGTATAGTCTCATATACCCCTATGGGTATGTCAAGAAGACGGAAGAGGAACCGGGTACCTTTTCGAGCCCGAAAAGGTACCCGGTTCCTTTTTCGCCGAGGATAATGGAGTAATGTTCGAGCCAACCGTGATCGACGCCACCGACAAAGCCACACTCTACGGAGATCTCGAGCGTCAGCTCTCCGCGCTCCTGACCGGCGAGCCAGACCTCGCTGCCAACGCGGCCAACATGTCGTCGTTGCTCTTCCATGCCCTGCCAGACGTCAACTGGGTGGGCTTTTACTTCCTGAAGGATCAGGAGCTCGTTCTCGGGCCATTCCAGGGCAAGCCTGCGTGCACCCGCATCGCGCTCGGGAAGGGTGTTTGCGGCACCGCCGCCAGCCGCCGCCGGTCTGTCATCGTCGAGGACGTGGAGCGTTTTCCAGGACATATCGCCTGTGACAGCGCGTCGCGCGCTGAGCTCGTCGTGCCACTCATCGAGAACGACCGGCTTGTCGGTGTCCTCGATCTCGACAGTCCACGCCTCGCTCGCTTCGACGAGCAGGATCGCCTGGGCTGTGAGCAGCTGGCGGCGGCGCTCCTCCGTGCGAGCTCCTTTGTGCTATAAGTGCTGACGATGCTCCGGGCGATTGCACTCGCCTTGTTGGTTACGACGCTCACGCAGACGGCAATCCTGCCACTGTTCGCCCGGGAGGTGTGCACGGACGTCGCCCCTAGCGCAGACGATTGCGCGCCGGACTGCGCGGCTTGTCTCTGCTGCGCAGTGACGCGGGACATCGCGTCTGAGCTCACGCCCGTGATCGCTGACGGCGCGGTCAGCCGCGTCGCTCTGTGTCCATTCGGTCGGGGCGTGCCGCTCGTCGATCCTCGGGAAATCCCGCATATCCCCAAAGCCTAGACCTCACCACAAAGCTCTGGCCGCGAGAACGGCCCCTTCTTGCGTTTCTTCATTCGTGCACCCGACACCTGCGGGTCGGGGTCCACACATTTCGATTCGTCCGTGGGAGTGCCCATGCAACCAGGATTCATTACGTGTGCGCTGGTGGTGCTGGTGGCGTTGCCGGTGATGGCGACCGACGCGAGCGCGCAGCAGCCAGAAACATCAGTGCGGGGCGAGAGCCGCCGCCTCACTTCGGCCGAGAAGCCTCCGGCGCAGTGGAGCTTGTCGTTCCAGGAGGTGCTCGAGCGCGCACGGCAGCAGGCGCCCACCGCACGTGTCGCGCGCGCACGCATTGCCGAGGCGGAGGCCCGGCTGGTCGGGGCGCGCGCCAGACTGCGAAGCAACCCGGAGGTCTCGGCCACATTGGGTCCACGAACCAGCGAAGGGGACCACTCGAGCGACGTCGAGATCGGCGTGTCTCAGGTCTTTGAGCTCGGCGGCCGGCGTGCGGCGCGAGTGGCCGGCGCACAAGCGGGCATCGACGAAGGCACAGCCGTCGCGGAGGAAGCAATCCGCTTCGCCTTACGGGATGCGGCACTGGCCTTCTACGATGCCCTCCGCGCTCGAGAACGCGTTCGTCTGCTCGGCGAGGCCAAGCACGTTGCCGATGAGGTCCTGCGGAGCGCGGAACGGCGGTACCAGGCGGGAGACATCGCGGTGCTGGATGTAAACGTCGCCCGCGCCCAATTGGCCAGAGCCTTGACCGCGGAGGCTGCCGCCCGAGCCGACTTGACACGTCCGTTGGCTGACTTGCGGGTCCTGCTCGGACTGTCCCGCGGCGACGGTCTGCACTTGAGGGGCTCACTGACTGACGCCCAACCCGAGGGTCAGGCCTACGAGCTGACTCGGCGCATCGCGGACCCCTCCTCACCCGTCGCGCAACGACGGACGAGCGAGCTAATGGACAGAGTGGATGATCTTCCGGCATTTCGAGCCCTCGACGCCCAGATCCGTGAAGCGAGAGCCGACCAAGCACTCGCACGCGCCCAAGCCAAGCCAGATGTCGGCCTCTCCGCGAGCTACGCCAACGAGGAGGCGAGTCACATTCTCCTGGGCGGTCTCACCATCACGCTTCCGACGTTTCAGAAGGGCCAGGAGCTGAGCGCCGCGGCAGCCGCACGGCTCACGCGGCTTTCCCTCGAACGGGACGCGTTGCGCCGCGAGGCCGAGGTCCGATTGCAGGCGGCACTCGAACGCTACCGCGAGGAGCGTCGCGGCCTGGAGAGCCTGGAGCGTGATGCGTTGCCAGGCCTCGAGGAAAACGAGACGCTCGCGCAGCGCAGCTACGAAGCTGGAGAACTGAGCCTACCCGAGTGGTTGGTGCTCCGCCGCGAGCTCCTGGAGACTCGCCTCGAGCACGTCGACCGCCTCTTCGGCGTCGCTCGGTCCGCGCTGGACGTGGACTTCGCGTCAGGAGTGTTGCGATGAGTCGCTTTGCCAGACTCTCGACGATCCTCGTTGCCCTGGTGATCGCCTCGGCGTGTGGTAGCCCCTCGAGGATGAACGAGCAAGGAACAGAGTCCGAGCGATCAGCGCCAGAAGACGAGAGGGCGCACACAGAAGACGTGGGCGAGGAGCCTGTCCTGCGATTGAGAGCCGATGCGCTGCGCGACTTACGTCTGACTACGACGGCAGTCGAATCGCGGTCGGGGCGGCAACAGGTGGATGCGCTCGGCGAGCTGCAGGCGAATCAGGAGGCGTATGCGGAGTTGCACGCCCCCTTGTCGGGCCGGGTGGTCAAGCTGCTCGCGACACCGGGCGACCGTGTGCGCACCGGGGCGGGCCTCGCGGTCATCCAAAGCTCGGAGCTCGGCCGAGCGCGGGCGGCATACCTGTCGGCGATGGCGCGGCTCACCCTGGCGCGGCAGAATCGAGAGCGCAAGCGCGGCCTTGCGGCTCAGCGCATCGTGCCGGCCCGTGACGTTCAACAAGCCGACGCGGAAGCTGCCGCAGCAGACGCCGAGGTACGCGCCTCTCGCGCGACGCTGAGCGCACTCGGCGTGCCAACTAACGAGGAACGTCACGATACCTCGCATTTCACGCTGCGATCGCCAGTCAGCGGCGTCGTGCTCTCGCGCAGCGTGCTGCTCGGCCAGATCGCGGATGTGACATCGCCTGCCTTCACAATCGCCGACCTCGCCACGCTGTGGTTGACGGTTCACGTGTTCGAGCGCGATGCCCTCCGCGTCGATGTTCGTGCGCCCGCACGTGTTCGGTTCCCCGCGCTGCCCGGCCGCGGCTTCGAAGGCCGCGTGACGTTCATCGGTCGCGAGGTCGACGCGAGCTCTGGGACGATTCCAATCCGCGTCGTCCTCGAGAATGCAGGCGAGTCTCTGCGGCCAGGCATGTCCGGATCGGCGGAGCTGCAGCTCGATGCTGGCACGCTGACGATCTCGAGCGTCCCCACTGCCGCCGTACAACGACTCGGTGACGCATGGGTGTGCTTCGTGCCGCGTGACGATGGCGCGTTCGAGATACGCAAGGTTGGACGGGGACGAGATCTCTCCGGCGAGGTCGAGATCCTCAGTGGCTTACGTCCGGATGAGCGCGTGGTGGTGCAGGGCGCGTTCGTCCTCAAGGCTGAGGCAGAGAAGATGAGCGGCACCGCTGATCCGCACAACCACTGAAGAGACCAACATGATTGCTGCCATCGTTCGCTGGTCTTACGCGCGGCCCGCGCTGGTGCTCCTCTTGGCGTCAGCCGGCACGCTCGTCGGCGCGCTGTCGTTCCAAGGGCTCCGCCGCGACGTGTTCCCCGACCTTGCGACCCCCGTCTTCAACGTCATCGTCCAGAATCCAGCCATGGGGGCGGAGGAGTTGGAGACGGGCGTCTCCATTCCGATAGAAGTTGCGCTCGCCGGGCTGCCCAACGTCCGACGTGTTCGATCGGTCTCGCAGCTCGGTGTCGCACGAGTCACCATCGAGTTTCAGCCCGAGGCCGACTACTACCTCTCTCGTCAGTTCGTCGCGGAGCGGCTCTCACAGCTCAGTGGGGAGCTCCCACCAGGCACCGATGCGCCGCTGCTCTCGAGCCTGACGGGACGTTTGAACGAGATCTTCGAGTTCACACTCGAAGCAGAGGAGGGCGCCGCGGATCTGATGACGCTGCGTGACCTGGCAGAGTTCGAGGTGAGGAACCGCCTGCTCGCCGTGCCTGGTGTCTCGACCGTGGAGCGGCTTGGTGGGTATCTTCGGCAGTTTCAGGTCCAGATCGATCCCGAGCGGATGGTCGCGCGCGGGGTGACGCTCGAGGAGCTGCTCCACGCGGTCGACGAGAGCAACCTGAACGCCTCCGGCGGATTCGTGACCCAGGGAGATCTGGAATGGACGATCCGTGCGGTCGGACGCGCCGAAGGAGCTGTCGATCTCCAGAGCACGGTCGTGGCTGTACGTGGCGGCGTACCGGTCCTGCTGTCGGACGTCGCGGATGTGCGCGAAGCGCCGGCAACGCGGCGCGGTTTGGCGCACCGGCTCCGTGGCGAGGTCGTGAGCTGCCGCGTGGCCAAGCAGTTCGGCGCAGACACGGTGGAGGTTGCGACGGGCATCCGTCGCGCCATCACTGAGATCAGCGCCAGCCTGCCGGAAGGCGTCCACCTTCGTGTCGTGTACGACCAGTCACAACTGGTCGACTCGGCGCTCGGAGGTGTGAGTCGCGCGGTGCTCCTCGGCGCCATCTTCGTCGTTCTGGTGCTGCTGGCCTTTCTTGGCAACGTGCGCGCGGCGCTCATCGTGACGCTCACGATTCCGTGCTCGATCGCCCTTGCTGGCCTGCTGCTCGACCGCTTCGACATCGGCCTGAACACGATGACCCTTGGCGGGTTGGCCATTGCCGTCGGCTTGCTCGTCGACGCGTCGATCATCGTGGTCGAGAACGTGCTGCACAGGCTGGGCGAGCCAAGCGAAGCGTCGTCGTGGGAGCGTGCGCGCGGCGCGGCTATCGAAGTTGGCCGGCCGATTGCGTTTGCGACGATGACGGTCGTGGCGGTGTTCGTGCCGCTGTTCGGGATGACGGGGATCGAGGGCCGAATGTATCGCCCGCTGGCAGCGGCGGTGATCGCCACGCTGGTGGCCTCTCTCGGTCTGGCACTGACGGTCACGCCCGTGGCGGCTGGTTGGCTGCTGCGCCGCTCGCCCCAAGCGGGGTCGAGCGCTGGCGAGGAGACATGGATCATTCGGCGGATCAAACGGGCCTACCGACCGCTGCTCGACCTCTGCCTGCGCCGGTCCGGCGCCGTTGCCATCGTATCGACAGTCGTCGCGTTACCGCTCGTCGTGTTGAGCGGGCGCATTGGCACCGATTTCATGCCCGCGCTCGACGAAGGCGCCTTCCTCCTCCAAACCGTCCTTCCACCGGAGGCGTCACTCGAGCAAGTCGACCGACTCAATCATCGCGTCGAGGATGCGCTCCGCGCGTTTCCCGAGGTAGAGGATGTCGTTCGGCGGACGGGACGGGCGGAGCGCACCGAGGACCCGATGCCGCACACGCTGTCGGATGTCCTGGTCGCGCTCGCGCCGGATCGCTCGCGCACGCTGGACGAGCTCGAGACGGCCATGCGCGAGGCGGTCTCGGCATTTCCTGGTGTCTCCGTCCTGTTCACGACGCCGCTCGGTATGCGCATCGATGAGGGGCTCGGCGGGACGCCCGCGGATCTGTCGGTCCGGATCTTTGGCCCGGATCTCGCCAGGCTGCGCAGCCTTGCTGCAGACGCGCATCGCGCGATCGAGGGGGTGCGTGGGATCGCGGATCTCCGCGTGGAGTCCCTGACCGAGCTGCCGCAACTTCGCATCCGCGTCGACCGGCAGGCGGCGGCGCGGGTGGGACTGGCGCCTGGAGATATCGTTCGCGCCGTGCGGGTCGGGCTCGTCGGAGAAGAAGCGTCCGAAGTCTGGGTAGGACAACGTCGCTTCGACCTGTTGGTTCGGCTGCAGGACGTCTGGCGAAACGACGCAAACAGGATCGGTCGGCTGCTCCTGAACACCCACGCGGGTGTGCCGATTCCTCTCAACACGGTCGCGAAGATTGAAGAGGTCTTCGGGCCTGGGGCGATTCGACGAGAAGCAGGGGCGCGACGTATCGCCATTGATGCGAGCGTGACCGGGCGCGATCTCGGAACGACCGCGGCTGAGATCGGAGACCTCCTCGCCGAAAGGCTCGAGCTCCCGGCAGGCTACTTCATCGATGTTGGAGGACGGGTCGAGAGCCAGCAACGGGCGGCGCGCTCGCTGGCGGTGGCAACCGCCGTCGGCATCCTGGCGGTTGTCGTGTTGCTCTACCTGGCGTTGGGCTCGTTTCGCGAGACGTTGCTGATTCTCGCAACGCTGCCCAACGCGTTCGTTGGCGCCATTGTGGCGCTCTATCTGAGCGGAGGCACGTGGAACGTTTCCTCCCTCGTTGGCCTCATCGGCCTCTTTGGTATCGCGGTTCAGAACGGCCTCGTGCTGGCGACGCAGACGCACGGCCTCATGGCGGACGGCGTCCCCTTTGTGGACGCCGTCCGCGAAGCCAGTCTCGGCCGCGTGCGCCCAAAGCTGATGACCGCGGGCACCGCCATCCTTGGCCTGCTACCGATTCTCGTGCTGCGCTTCGAGGGAACGGAGATCGAGCGACCCCTCGCGGTCGTGATGGTCGGCGGGCTCGTCACGTCGACGCTCTTCACCTTGCTCGTTCTGCCTGCGTTCTATACGCTGCTGGGCCGACGGGTGACCTCCTCACCGTAGGTTCGTGCACGACAGCGGGGCCACGACTACTATCAGTATTCACTTATATAAGACTATCCTGTAACATCTGCGTCGAGACCCCCTACCCGGTACCCGCCCTTACCCCGGTTCAGATGTCGTTTACCGGGCTATGGCCACCAGCCACCGAAACGGGGAACCGCGGAACCGTTGACAGCGTAACCTCTCTCTGAACATCGGCGAGAGCCGCTCGCGATTCATGAGGGCGGATGTCATCACCGCGTCGATCTCGCGCCTTCTCATTCGACGTATAGGTAGGGCGCGTTCGCCGCACGCGCCGTGATCATGAGCGGCCGCCTCGGCGGGGCGTTCCTACCCGAGGTGGCGAGTGAATTGAGGTAATCTGGAACTCTTGGGGCACCAAGTGAGCGTCGGGGAGCGCGGCCAGAGGCCGCGGTCCGCTAGAACAGCCCGCGATTATCCATCCCCATGACGGACCTGAAAACAGATCTCGCATCGCTGCGCCTGGACCGGAGCTCCAAGCGTGGTGGCTCGACATGGCGCGCCTGGGGGACGGCTCTCGTGCTGGTGCTCGTCCTTGCGGGTGGTGGTTGGTGGTGGGTGACGCGCACGCAGGCTGCCACCGTACGCACTGCAAACGCTGTCGCGCAGAGCAGCGGCGGCGCCGGCGGCGGCCAAACCGTCCTGAATGCCTCCGGCTATGTGACGGCGCGGCGCCGCGCCACGGTCTCGGCCAAGATCACCGGTAGGCTGGTGGACGTGCTGGTCGACGAGGGGATGCGAGTGCGCGCCGGCCAAGTGCTGGCGCGCCTCGATGACTCCATGTTTCGCGCCGCGCTGGCGCTCGCCGAGGCGCAGCTCACCTCTGCAGAGAAGCTGCTCGCCGAGAACGAAGTGCGTCTTCGAGAGGCGGAGCGTCAACTCGGCCGGCAAGATCGGCTCACGAACGAGGGCATCGTGCCGCAGGCGGATCTCGACACAGCGCAAGCGGAAGTGGACGCGCTTGGCGCCCGCATCGCGGCGGGCCAGCAAGAGGTGGCCGTCGCTCAGCGGCAGGTGATCGTGCGCCGCACGGAGCTCGCCGACACTGTGATCACGGCACCCTACAGCGGAGTCGCGATCACGAAGGATGCACAACCGGGCGAGATGATCTCGCCGGGGGCGCAGGGCGGCAGTTTCACGCGGACGGGTATCTGCACCATCGTGGACATGTCGTCGCTCGAGATCGAGGTGGATGTCAACGAGGCGTACATCCAGCGCGTGTCGCCCAATCAACGCGTGTCGGCTGTGCTCGATGCGTACCCTGATTGGGAGATCCCGGGACGCGTGATCACGACCGTTCCGGCCGCCGACCGCCAGAAGGCCACGGTGCTGGTACGGATTCGGTTCGAGCAGCTCGATCCGAGGATTCTGCCCGACATGGGCGTGAAGGTGGCCTTCCTGCAGGATGCCCCCCAAGATGGCACTGGGTCGCAGACGACCGAGGCCCAGCCACGCGTCCTCGTGCCGAAGGGGGCCGTCCGGTCCGTCGACGGCAGCAACATCGTGTTCGTCGTGCGTGATGGCCGTGCCGAGCGTCGCGCCGTGCGTGTCGGTGCCGCGGACGGTGATCAGCTCGAAGTGCTGTCAGGTCTGACTGGCGGCGAGCGAGTCGTGGTTGAAGGGCCGGCCGATCTCGCGGACGGTACCACGGTTGAGGAGGTTTCTCGGTCATGAGTACGGACAGCGTTCTCGTCAAGGTTCAGGACGTACACAAGGTCTACCACCGTGGGAGCGAGCGGATCGACGTCTTGCAGGGGGTCAACCTCGACGTCGAGAGCGGAGACTTCCTTGCGCTCATGGGGCCGTCCGGCTCTGGCAAGACCACGTTGCTCAACCTCTTGGGCGGGCTCGATCGGCCGAGCGAGGGCAGCATCGACGTGGCTGGTGAGCGGATCGATCAGATGTCTGGTGGACGGCTGTCGCGCTGGCGGTCGGAGAACGTCGGCTTCGTCTTTCAGCTCTACAATCTCCTGCCGGTGCTCACGGCTGAACGGAACGTCGAGCTGCCATTGCTGCTCACCAGCCTCTCGCGCGCGGAGCGGAGGCGGCGCGCCCAGGTGGCCTTGTCGGTCGTCGGTCTCGGGGAGCGCGCGAAGCATTACCCGCGGCAGCTTTCCGGCGGCCAGGAACAGCGGGTCGGCATCGCGCGAGCCATCGTCCATGATCCGACGCTGCTGCTGTGCGACGAGCCGACCGGTGATCTCGATCGCAAGTCTGGGGATGAGATTCTGGAGCTCTTGCGCGTGCTCAACCAGGAGCATGGCAAGACGATTTTGATGGTGACGCACGACCCGCACGCAGCCGCCTGCGCGCGCCGCGTCGTGCATCTCGAAAAGGGCCGGCTGAACGCGGAGGTGGCCGCATGAAGTTCCTGCCGCTCGTCTGGCGCAATCTCATGCGCCGTAAGGTCCGCACAATCTTCACGGCGCTCTCCATTCTGGTCGCGTTCGTGCTCTTCGGAGCGTTGATGGCCATTCGAGGCGGATTTTCGCTCGGCATCGAGCTGGCCGGCGCAGATCGCCTGGTCATGATCCACAAGGTCTCGTTCATCCAGCCGCTGCCAATCGCGTACGGGGCGCGCATCGCCGCGACGTCAGGCGTGACCGCCGTGACACACGCCTCCTGGTTTGGCGGCATCTATCAGGATGAACGGAACTTCTTCGCGAACATGGCGGTCGAGCCCGAGTCGTTTCTCGAGATGTACCCGGAGTACGTGCTTCCAGAGGATCAGAAGAAGACGTGGCTCGCGGATCGCACCGGTGCGATCGTTGGCCGGGCCCTGGTCGAGCGCTTCGGCTGGAAGATCGGGGATCGTATTCCCTTGCAGGCGCCGATTTGGCGAAAACCGGATGGCTCGGCCTGGGAGTTCACGATCGACGGCATCTACGACTCAGGGAAACAGGGCACCGACATCACACAGATGTTCTTTCACTATGACTACCTGAACGAGACACGTGATGAAGAGGCTCGTGACATCGTCGGCTGGTACACCATTCGCGTGGCCGATCCAAGCGGTGCCGCGAATCTGGCCGATCGGATCGACGCGCAGTTCGCCAACTCCGCTGCGGAAACGAAGACGTCAACCGAGAAGGCGTTCGTACAGGCGTTCGCAAACCAGATCGGCGACATCGGCGCCATCATGATTGCCATCCTCGTGACAGTGCTCTTCACGATCCTGCTGGTCTCCGGGAACACCATGGCGCAATCGATCCGGGAGCGCACCAATGAGCTCGCGGTGCTGAAGACGCTCGGCTTCACTGACAGACATGTGCTGGGGCTCGTGCTGCTGGAGTCTTTGCTGCTGGCGGTGGTCGCTGGCCTGCTCGGTCTCGGTGTTGCCTGGCTGATCATTCTCCAGGGTGATCCGACCGGCGGTCTTTTGCCTGCGTTCTACCTGCCGACGCGAGACATCGTCATCGGCATCATCCTCATCGTCGCGCTGGGTCTCGTGGCTGGCGCGCTGCCAGCCTGGCGTGCCGGACAGCTCAAGATCGTCGACGCGTTGAGACAGCAAGGGTGACATTATGCTGAACTGGCTATCGCAGCTCGCGGCCGTGACCGCTGTCAACGTGCGCAGCATTCCCCAGCGCCTTGGCTCCTCCGCGGTGGCGGTCGTTGGCATTGCCGGTGTGGTCATCGTCTTCGTTGCAGTCCTCTCGATCGGCCGGGGCTTTCAGGCCGCAATGACGACGGCGGGGGATCCGCAGACGGCCATCGTGATGCGCGCGGGGAGCGACTCGGAGATGTCGAGCATCATCGAGCGCGACAGCGTGCAGATCATCAAGGATGCGACCGGCGTGCTGCGCGGCCCGAACGGCGCCACCGCATCCGCCGAGCTTTTCGTAATCGTGAACCACCCCAAGGCTTCCACCGGCACGGATGCGAACGTACCGTTGCGCGGCGTGGAGCCGGCAGCGTTCGCCGTTCGTGATGAAGTGCAAATGGTGGAAGGACGACGGTTCGAGACGGGCCGCAACGAGATCATTGTCGGAAGGGCTGCGGCGCGACAGTTCGGCGGGCTCGAAGTGGGCCGGACCGTCCGCTGGGGGCAGAATACCTGGACGGTGACCGGTATCTTCGAGGCGGCTGGTGGGATCTCGGAGTCGGAGATCTGGTGCGACGCGGGTGTGCTGCAACCGGCGTATCGACGGGGCAACACCTTCCAAACGGTGTTTGCCAGGCTGGAGTCTCCCGAAGCGTTCCAGACGTTCAAGGACGCCCTCACGACGGACCCACGGCTCGATGTGGATGTGGAACGTGAGACCGACTACTACGCCGAGCAGTCGACCGTCCTCACGCAGCTCATTACGACCCTCGGCTTTGCCATTGCTGGTCTGATGGGCGTCGGTGCCATTTTCGGCGCGGTGAACACGATGTACACCGCCGTGGCGACGCGCACGCGCGAGATCGCGACGCTCCGCGCGCTTGGCTTCGGGGGCAGTCCGGTCGTCTTCTCGGTCCTCGCGGAGTCTGCAGTGCTGGCGCTCATTGGAGGCGTGCTGGGCGGCCTTGCTGCGTGGGCCATCTTCGATGGCGTGCAGACCTCGACAATCAACTTTCAGTCGTTCAGCCAGGTCGCATTTGCCTTTCGGGTGACGCCGGAGCTGCTCTTTCAGGGGCTCTTCTATGCCCTGGTCATGGGCCTACTGGGTGGGCTTCTTCCCGCGATTCGCGCCGCGCGCCTGCCGGTAGTCGTGGCACTCAGGGAGCTGTAGAAACGGGGACAGCCCCGGACAGCCCCCGTTTTCCGAAGGATGGAAAACGGGGGCTGTCCCCAATTTACGGTTCTTGAAAAACGGGGGCTGTCCCCGTTTCATTAGAAATAGAACTTGAACACGAGCTCGACGGTGCGGGAGTCGCTGACGGTGCTCGTGATCGTCCCGAAGGTGGCCGCGTCGTTGATATTGCGATTCGGCGGGCCGAAGCTCGGGTGGTTCAGCAGGTTGTAGGCTTCGACCTTGAATTCGCCGTAGCGCTGCTGGGTAACGGGAAATCGCTTCGCCAAGACGAAGTCGAGATTCCAGTAGCCTGGCGCGCGCAGGATCCCGACGCCGGAGTCACCAAACGTCCCTCCAGGGGCGTGCTCGAACGCGCTGATATCGATCCATTCATCGATGGTCGGGTTGTTCACCTCGCCGCTGCCGATGCGGTTTGGACGTTCTGTACCTCGCACTGCCTGCAGAGACTGTCCCCCGCTGTCGACGACGGTGATCGGGAATCCGCTTCGCACTTGCACGATGCCGCTCACAATCCAGCCGCCGAGGATGGTATCCGTGAGCCTCGACCATTCACCTCCCAACGTCCGACCGCGCCCGAACGGCAGCTCGTAGTTGGCCGAGTAGACGAAGTTGTGCGTGGCGTCGAAGAACGCCGGGCCGTAGTTTGCCTCTGGATCATAGGCGTTGTACCAGTAGGCACCCTCGTTGGCGACTCCCGGTGATCCGTAGTAGCCGAGGTTATTGGTCATCGTCTTGCTCCAGGTGTAGGAGGCCAAGAACTCGAGACCATTGTTGAGACGTTGTCTGACGCTGGTCTGGAGCGCGTTGTATTTGCTGCGCCCGCGGGCACCAGTCGTGGAGATGTTGGTGATATCCGGCGCGACGGCAGACAGAGGACGGCGCTCGTCGAGCGGCGCCCAGGTGCTGGGGTCGCCTTGACCCGGAAGCGGCTGGTTGCCCTCGACGGGCGTCACGAGATGGTCGGCATCGTGTCCGACGTAGCCGATGTTGACCGACATGTTCGGAGTGAGCAGGTACTCAGCAAAGATATTCCACTGCTGCGTGAACTGCGCGCGGAGATCCGGATCGAATGCGCGAACCTGCCCGGACGGCGTGTCCAGTGGTTCCAGTCCCTCGAACCCAGTGGCAATGCTGCCCCCGCCGGTCGTCGTATCGTACTGGACATCGGATTCGAAGAAGAACGGTGGGTTCAGCGGGAGACGCAGGTTAGCACCAGTGCCTTCCATGTACTGCGAGATGCCGTAGGCACCGCGCACGACCGATCGGTCGGTCGGCGTCCAGGCAAAGCCAACTCTCGGCTCCCAGCCTCCGTAGAACGGCTCGTACAACGCACGGCTGTTCCCGTCCTGCCCGGCAAGGAGGTGCTGTCCGGTTGCGAGGTCGAAGTTGGCCTGGCGATCATCCTTTTCGACGAGCGGCGAGGTGTTGGCCCACCGCAAGCCGAGATTGAGCGTGAGGTCCGGCCTGATCTTGAAGTCGTCTTGCGCGAAGATGGCCGCGCGGTGGTGCAGGTGGGTCCATGGCGGCGCGACGCTCCCGCGCCCCTTCCTGGTGAGCTCGTCGAGAAGGAAGTCGGCAAACGCGAACTCCGTGAACCGACCGCCGTACACAAACAGGCCCTGTGCGCCGTTGTTGCCGGCGTAGTAGCGCTGCTGGCGCAGGTAGAGCCACTGGCCCCCGAACTTCAACGTGTGGCGGCCTTTCAACCAAGTGAGCCTCTCGTTGATTTGGTAGGTCTTGTTTTGCGTATCCCAGTCAGCGGCGCCGGCGCCGATATTGCTCAACCCGCTCCCCATGTTGATGGAGCTCAAACCGGGAATGGGCTGACCGCCGGGAATTCCGAACGCCGCGTTCCCATTACCGAGACCTCCCCAGTCGTGCGAGAAGCGTTGCTGCCCTACCTGGTTGTAGCCAACCAGCAGCTCGTTGACGAGCGTGCTGCTGAACGTCCGGTTCCAATTGAAGCCGAAGTTGCGTGTGGGCGCGTCGATCAGGTTGCTCATGATCAATGGCGTTGCGCGGCGCTCGGGAGCCTCCTCGTAGTCAGCGTATGAGAAGCGCCCCCACACCTTGTCCGCATCCGAGAGATTCGCGTCGATCTTGACGTCCCACTGGTGAGCGCGCGTGGTCGTGAACTGCTCGCCCACGAAGTTGCCCGACACGCCTTCCACATCCCGGTTCGGCAGCGGATAGAGTGACGTGTCACCGAGAATCGCGCGAGCGACTGGACTGATCCGGTTCTCGGGAATCTGATTGCCGGGGAATTGCTGGTTCGTACGCGGGTCGATGATTGGCGTGCTGACGTCGGAGAGATCGCCCCGCCGCCAGGACTCGGGCGCGACCGAGAGCACCTGCGAGCCTGGCTGGTCAAGGCGTGTTCCCTGATAGTCGCCGAAGAAGAACAGCTTGTTCCGAACAACCGGACCGCCGAGGGTGAAGCCATAGATATGCTGCGTCCGCTCCGGCTTGTCGGCATCCGAGCGGTTGTTCGCCCAGGAGTTCGCGTCGAAGTCGCTGTTCCGGTAGAACTCGAAGACGTTGCCTCGCACCTCGTTGCTGCCGGACTTGATGACGTTCGCAATCACGGCGCCGGCGACGTTGCCCAGCTCAGCGGAGTAGTTGTTGGTCTCGAGACCAATCTCGGCCAGGGCATCCGGGCTCGGCTGATAGGGCACCAGATTGTCGATGGACTCGTTCATGTCCACGCCATCGAGCGTGTAGTTGTTGGTTTGCTCCCGGTTGCCGTTCACGAACGGCCGGCCGCTTCCGAAGTTGCGGACCGCGGTGAACGCACGCGGATTCGGCGTGACCACCCCAGTGAGCAGCAGCGAGAGTTGTCCAGTATTCCGGCCATTGAGCGGTAACGCCGTGGCCGTGCGTGCCGAGATCACCTCACCTACCGAGGTGGACTCCGTCTGGAGCACGGGGTTGGCGCCAACCACCTCGACCGTCTCCTGGAGCGTACCAACTTCCAGGTTGAAGTCCATCCGGGCGATCTGGTTCGCTTCCAACGTCAGGGGCGGCGTGACGGACAGCTTGAACCCCGTGAGCTCCGCGTTCACGACGTAGGCACCAAGTGGCACCGACGTGATCGTGTAGTTGCCCGCCTCGTTGGTCACAGCGACATACGGGACGTTGGTTCCTTGATTGGTGGCCGTGACGGTCACGCCCGGCAACGCCGCACCGGTTTCGTCCGTGACGATGCCGGTGATGGATGCGGCGCCGGTCTGTGCGCCGGCCACGGCTGGCCACACGAGAAGCGCCAGCAGCGCAAGCAGATAGGCCCTGGGCCGCAAAGCGGCACAAAAGGTACACATGGCGATCTCCCCCCTCCTCACGAGGCGGTCCTAACGGACCGGCCGACAAAACTTTCATCGCGAACGTAGCGCGCGGCACTCGCCGCACCGCCAGAACTGCCGCTCGATCATGGGAAGCGTATCAGCGTTTGACGGACTCCGCGAGTGATATGCTTCCCGCGTCTCCCCCGGACCGGCAGCACCTGTGGCGACCCGCGGGGAGCCTGCCCGCCGGTCCCGACTGCGTGACGGTGGGCTTGCATCAGGAACGAACCGGTTATGACCAGCGGGCAAGAACAGCGTACGCCGCGCCGCCAAAAAGTCAACCCTGGCGCCATGGTCCGCAAAGAAAGCCCGATTCCCCTCTATTATCAGCTCAAGACGGCCATCGAGGCGCGGATCGAAGAGGGGGGCTGGCCGCCAGATACACAGCTGCCGTCGGAGCGCCAGCTCTGTGACCAATTCGGCATCAGCCGCATCACGGTTCGCCAGGCGCTCGCTGAGCTGGTGCGCGAGGGTCGGCTGGTCAGGAGCCACGGCCGCGGCACCTACGTCGCGCAAGCACACCTCAAGAAGCCAGTGTTCCCGCTGGTCAGCTTTACAGAAGACCTGCGCGAGCACGGGTTGCAAGCCGGCGCGCGTGTCCTCCGCTTCGAGCGGACGACACCACCGCCGCACGTCTCGCTCGCGCTCCGGCTGGCCGCTGGCGACAAGACCATCCTGCTGCAGCGGCTGCGCCTCGCCAATCACCGGCCGGTCGCAATCGAGACCGTGCATCTCCCAGATCGCCTCTGCGCCGGCTTCCTCGACGAAGACATGGCGGATCGGTCGCTCTACGCGACACTCGGGGCCCGCTATCACATCGTTCCGGCACGTGCCCGGCAGCAGTGGCAGGCGGTGCGCTGTGCCGCCTCCGATGCTCAGCTGCTCGCCGTGCCGAAGGGCAGTCCTGTCCTGCGCATCGATCAAACCACCTACGATCAGCGCGGCCGCGCGTTCGAGTACATGGAGTCGTTCTTCCGCGGCGACAAGTTCATCTTCTTTGCCGAGCTCACCAATCACAGCAGAGTGACCAGACGACAAGGCCGGAAGGCGACGCGGTGAGAGTCTGACAGGCCGTCGGCGCTCGTTTGACGAGGCGACCCAACTTTGATATGTACGTCTTAGATGTACGGTTAAGGGAAGTTGCTATGGCCAAGAAGGTCGTCCTGCCGCTTGCCAAAGCCCGGGCGAAATTGTACGAGCTTGCGGACCATGTGGCGAGCTCTCCCGATGCGGTGGTCTATCTGGAGCACCGCGGGAAGAAGGAGCGATTGGCGCTCGTGCGCGAAGCGCGCCTGGCGTATTTGGAAGCGACCGTGGAGCGCGCCCAGGCGCGAGTCACCAAACCGTTCAAGCTGGCCGGTAGCCTTCAGACGACATTGAGCGACGAAGAGCTCGAGGCGGCGTTGGCCGAGGCCAAGCGTGAGGCCGCACGGGCGTTCGACAAGAAGCTCGGAAACGTGCCCGGATGATCCACGTTGCCGTCACCGATGCGCACACGCTGATCTGGTACGGCCTCCGTCGATTCCGTAAGATCGGCGCCGCGGCGCGCAAGGTTCTGGAGCGAGCTGACACGGGACGCGCAGCAGTGTATGTGCCCACCATCGCGCTGGTGGAGATCGCCGAAGCCGTCTACCGCGGTCGGATCGATATCGCAGACGGGTTCGCCACGTGGGCCGACCGCCTCTTCAGCACACACCAGTTCATTCCAGCCGAGCTTACCCTCGACGTCGTTCTTCGTGCTGAAGAGCTGTATGCCGTTCCTGAACGTGGCGATCGTCTCATTGCCGCGACCGCCCTGGATCTTGGATATCCACTCCTGACCAGAGATCCTAATCTTCATCGCGTCCCGGGGCTGGAGACCGTCTGGTGATCGGGTGTCACGCTGTCACCCTATCACCTGTAGCCACCTCGCGCTCCTGTCAGGGAACTTGGTTCTCTCCTGAGGATACTCTGCGTCGATAAACCAGCCCCAACCAGACATTCGGAGGGAAGCAAGTACTCGCTCCTCTCTTGGCCGTTTCCTCTCCTCAGTACGTTCGTACTTAGTACATCTCGATAGCTCCGTCGCGGGACGGCATCGCTGTTGCGGTTATGGCGCGCAGTGTAACTCACTGTTGCAAACCATCCACGAAACAAGGAGGAGCCATGACAACCCGCCAGCGAATCGCTCTTAGTGCACTTCTTGCAGTGCCGCTCAGCGTGAACGCCCCCACAGTTCACCAGGCCGTCGCTCCAGCGCCGGTGATGGGGGCCGATCACGGCGCCCTGCTTGGCTACATTTCGTCGGAAGACCCGTACGGCTGGGCCTGGACCGCCGCCTTCCAGGCGACAACCGGCGCGATCTGCATTGCGTCGTTTGCCGCACCGCCCGCCGCCGCCATCTGCCTTGCATCGGCCGTGGCGTAGCGGGTTCGTGAAGAAGGGACGCCAGGAACGCGGCTGGCGGCGGTACTTGCCCGTGGCGAACACCGCCGCCAGCCCGGCTTGGCTTTAGCCCGGCGCGTTTCGGCGAACGCGCCCTACCGTGGTGAAGGTAGGGACGTCTCGCCGAGGCGTCCGATTGCTACCATGCGCTTCTTCGACCAATCGTCGCTGCTGCTCTGGGAGCCGTCGCGGTTCTTTGCGACGTGCCGCCCAACGGATCCCAACTGGCGTGCTGGTGCAATCGCACCGTTCACGTGCGCGGCAATCTATCTCGGCTTCGAGCTCGTGATGGCCAAACACCTAGAGCCGGTCGTCCTGGCGGCCGTTCGCGATTCCGGCGTGCCGCCGTTCCTGCTGACGTCGACGTTGTACAGCACCGCGGTGGCGAGCGCATTGGCCTTCCCTTTGCTATGGCTCGCGTCGACAGCGTTCCTCGTGAGCCTCGATGTCCTGTTCGTGGATCGGGGCGACGCGCGCAAGCAGCTCGAGCTCGCCGGCCGCGCCTTCGTGTCCCAGATCCCGGCTCTCGTGCTCCTATTCATTGCCGCGAGCGCCTTCGATGGCCGCACGCTTCACGGGTTGGACCTCAGCCGCGCCGAGAATCTCGGCCAGCTGCGGGCCCGCTTCGCGAGCAGTCCAATGTTTGCCACGGCCACCGCGGTGAGCCAACTGTCGCAAGTGTGGCTCTGTGCCCTTCTGGCACTGAGCTATCGCAGCCTCAGCGGGCTGCGCGCGGCAACAACAGCACTGGTCGCCGCGTTGCTCTACGGCATCTTCTTTCTCGGCGGCATGCTGATCCCGCTCCTTCTGGATTGAGCAACGGTCATGGCTGCGTCCTCGTGGAACAAACATCCTGGTTCGTCGCCGAGACCTGACCCCGCGCAGGATCGGGCCGGCATCGGCCGCAATCCATCGGCACGAGGCACGACGTGCTTGCGTCTCTGCGTGTACCTCGTCGTTGCGACGAGCATTGTCGGGGCCTTGGTCGCCTGGCTTCGGGGTGAGACGAGCGGTCCCCTGCCCGTATGGCCCGCCAACCGGCCGCTGGACCGCCTGCCGTGGAACGCCGCGCTCATCGCCGCGACGAACCTCCGTGTGGTGGCGGCGCTGCTCCTTGGCGCTCTCCTATTTGGTGCACCGACCGCGCTCATCCTCGCGTTCAATGCGTTCCGTCTGGGCTGGGATCTTTCCGCACTGGCGTCTGTCTCGCCGGGAGACGCCGCGCTGATGCTCCTCTACGTGCCTCTCGAGTACGCCGGCCTCGTGCATGGCGCAGCGGCGGGCATACAGATGGGGATCCGCTGTTTCGGCGTCCTGTTCGAGATCCCGCTTGCGACCGGGCCTCCACACGTCCTCGTCTTCACGATTCGTGCGTGCGGTTTGGTGCTCGCCGGGGCGTCGGTCGA
This sequence comes from Luteitalea sp., assembly GCA_009377605.1. Lineage (NCBI taxonomy): Bacteria > Pseudomonadati > Acidobacteriota > Vicinamibacteria > Vicinamibacterales > Vicinamibacteraceae > Luteitalea > Luteitalea sp. The sequence goes on along the minus strand of WHTT01000020.1, from coordinate 42,609 downwards.
GGCCTTTGGGATGTATCTGCGCAGCGTCGGGTGACGCTCGAAGGAGGCACATGCGGCTCCAGGGCTCCAAGATATTCGCACCAGACGCGTGGCCACATACCGAAGCACCAGGGGAGGGCGCCGCGCTTCGTGCACACAGCCTCGTGAAGCGGTTTCCAGGGTTCCAATTGGGCCCAGTCGACCTGGATGTTCGGCTCGGACACATCTACGGGCTGTTGGGAGTCAACGGCGCGGGGAAGACCACGCTGCTCTCTTGCCTGGCGCAACAGTCCGCTGTCTCGGCCGGTGAGATCCTTGTCGGCTCGCGTCGCGTGGCATGGACCGATTACTCGTATCGGGAGCTGGTTGGCTTCGTTCGAGAACTCCCAGTGCTCTACGAGCCATTATCCGCGGCACAGCACGTCCGTCTCGCCGCGCGGCTCTTCACGCGATGGGATCCGGCGCTTGCCGAACATTGGCTCGACCTCTTTCGAATCGACCGTCGAAAGCGCGTGCGCCACTTCTCCAAAGGCATGCGGGTCAAGTTGGCGCTCATCCTGGCGCTCGCCCATCAGCCGCGGTTCCTTCTGCTCGACGAGCCGATGAACGGCATCGACATCGAGAGTCGATTCGAGCTTCGAGAGTTCCTGCAGGCCATCGTTGCCGATGCGGACGCCGCAATTCTCGTTGCTTCACACGTGCTCCAGGACGTCGAGGCCCTGGCCACCGACCTGATCATCATCCGCGAAGGGCGCATCGTGTTCACGAGCGGCTACGACGCGCTCGGCTCACTCGCCGCGTGGACATTGCCGCCAGACGGACAGATGCAGATACCTCCTTCGCACCAGCTGCTCCGCGCCTGGGTGGACCGCCGTGGCCCACACCTGCTTACGCGCGGCCCTGTGCCGATACTCGATATGCCAGTGCCCTCCACCAACGTCAGGCGGGCATCCTTGGAAGACGTGTATCTTGCCTTCGCGCGAGGAACCGATGACAAACGAATGGCACCAGGTCAAGGCACTGGTGATTAAAGACGTGTGGCTTCATGGCCGCCCGATCGTGCTGTTGCTCACGGCCAACTTCGCCGTCTATGCGTCGCTGCTGTCTCTCGCGCCATGGCTCTTTCCCGATACGCGGCTTCGGGCCTTGGTGAGCGCGCTCTTCATGCCGCTGGTGCTCTACGCTGGGCTCATATCCTCCGTGTGGCTCATCGAGACGGAGCGCATGAAGGGCACGCTGGCGCTGTTACGAACGTTGCCCGTGTCCGACGGAGCGATCATTCTGTCGAAGCTCCTTCTCTCTTCGGCGGTACAGATGGTGACAGGCACGGCGGCGATCCTGCTCTTGCTCCCTTCCTTGCTGGAGCCGCGAAATCTCGCCTTCTGCCCAGTCCTCGTCGGCGGTCTGGTGACGTTTGGGAACCTGAGCATCCTGACCCGCTTGCGCTTCGGTACCAGGCTGGGCGGGGTGCTGCCCTTTCTCATCCTGCTCGTCCCCAGTGCCGCCATGATCGCCCTCGGCTGGCGCGTGCCAGCCGGCGCCGAGTACCTCGTGGAGTCGGTGCGGGCGCCGACGACGGTCCCCGCGTGGCTGGCGGCGGAGTTGTTGGTCAACGTCTCCTTGTGGCTGTACCTGACGCGCTGGCTGCCAACCCAGGATACCAGCGAGCTCCTCGAGTAGTTGCACGTGAAGGAGTCTGACGTGCCGTGTGCCCTCGATAACGGCCTGCCGTCCGATGGAAAGTACCGGGCGGTCAACATCCAGCGCTTTCCCGCCGGCGATGGTCTGGAGCTCGCCGTCCGCGAGCAGGACCACGTCGCAGTGGTCGTTCGGCCCGAGATAGCAGCAGCGCTTCAGTCCCGCCAGTCCTTTGCGCCGCTGGAGACCCACGCAGCAGCGTTTCAGCGTGTGTTCCGCGGAACGGCGCTCGAGGCGATCGACCCAACAGGCTTCTGTCGAGAGCTCTGTCGCGTCGGCTTGCTCGAGCCGGAGGCTGCATTTGTAGAGCGCTGTCGTCTGGCCACGGCGCCACAGTCCACCTCCACGACCGGCTCGATTCGCACCTTTGGGTGGATCACATGCGAGCGGCCGGACGCCTTGCGTCGCTCTGTGACGAGCTACATCGAGAATGCGAGAGCGCACGCTCGAGCAGTCGAGGCCGTTGTGGTGGACGGCTCGCTCAACCGTGGGGCCTACCTGCGCAATCAAGAGGTCCTCCGTAGCGCTGGCCGCGCGATGAACGTACAGGTTCGATACCTAGGGCCGGTCGAACGGGCCGCGTATGGTGCGGCCTTGGCTGCACGAGCGGATATCCCGGGCGAGCTCCTGGATTTCGCGCTTGGGGATCCCCAAGGGTGCGGTTGCGCCATCGGTGCGAATCGAAACGCGCTTCTGCTCGATACGCTTGGCGATCTCGTGCTCAGCGCAGACGATGACACGATCTGCCGGCCAACGCCCCATCCGAGCTCGCGGAACGGTTTGTCCCTGTACGGTAGGAGGGATCCAACAGATCTCTGGTCTTTCGGGGACAGGAGCAGCGCCCTCGCCTTCACGCCTCCGGCCGAGGTCGACATCGCAGCCGCTCATGAGATGGCGTTGGGGCTTTCATTGTCGTCGCTGGTTCGAGACCGGCTGGGATCGAATCAGTTGCACTGGGGCCAATTATCGGCCGACGACGTGCGCGTGCTCGAAGCAGGATCCGGCCATGTCATGCTGAGCTTCACCGGCGTGATCGGCGATTCCGGAATGGCAACGCATTCCGGGCTCTTGTGGGGATTGCACGAGCCTTCCCGCTCACGCGTGCTCGGTGACATCGTCGCCTACCGCACGGCTCTCGAAAGCAGGGAAGTGCTGCGCGTGGCACCGACGCTCTCCGCGGGCGCCTCTGCTCACTGCATGGGCACGGCATTTGGCTTCGACAACCGCCTGCTGTTACCAGCCTTCATGCCAGTACGGCGCAACGAAGATAGCGTCTTCGGCGCTGTGCTGAGCGCATGCCGAGACGAAGCGGTCTTTGCGCATCTCCCGTTAGCCCTCCTGCACGACGCGCCTCCACGCGCGGCCGGCCTTCGTGTCGAGTCGCCGTTTGCGCGCCGGCAGCTGAGCGATGTTCTGATGTTCTCGATCCTGTCACACCGCCGATCGCCCGGCCGACACCCCTGCTCGAAGAGGCTGCACCAACTCGGCTCGCACCTCCGGGAGGTTGGAGCACTGCCGTTGAGCGAGCTGGAGAAGCTCTTGCGAGTGCAGCTGGCCGCCCAGGCGAGTCTGTTCTTCGCCACGCTCGACTGGGTACAGCGCCTTTACGGAGCGCAGCCGGCGCACTGCGCTGCAGATATCACAGCCTGCGCGCAGGGGGCTCGCGAGGCGCTTCAGCACCCCGACGCGATCGTGCCGTTCGAGCTAACAGCGGGCCATCGAAACCGGGGGGAGGTGTTGACCATCACCCGCGACCTGATAAGACGATTTGGTGAGCTCCTGTGTGCATGGCCCCATATCGTTTCGACCGCGTGTGAGCTGCGACAGGCCGGGATTCGGCTCTCGCGACCGCTGTGAAACGTGATCAGGTGACACCACTGATAACATGGCACCGTGCAACGCGGGGAGGCGATCGCGCACCGGCACCGGCTCTCGATGGAGGCCACCCTCGCTGTCTGTCTCCTGCTCCTCAGCGCTACTGCCTCTTTCGCGCAGCTTCCCTCCGAGCCGGTCACGCTCTTCGATGGCCGCGTTCTCGTGAGCGGCGAGCTTCGGGTTACCATCGCGCCGCTCGATGAGGGCTATTTCAACGCGTCGGACTACAATCACAACCTGCTCCGTCTCTTGACCATCGGCCTCCTTGCAGAAGGCCGGATAAACGACCGGATCTCGGTGCTGGCAAACGTCGAGGACCGTACCGCGATTGGCAGGCTCCAAGGCGGCGGCGACCGGCACGTGCTGCTGCCCTACGCGCTCTTCGTGCGGGTTCGCCCATGGAAGAGCCGCGCGCTCGATATCGAAGCCGGCAGAATTCCTCGCGTCTTTGGCGCCTTCGCCGCCGGAGACTACGCCGCGTCGAACCCGCTGATAGGACGACCGCTCGCCTATCAGTATCTTCTCGCGTTACGTGACGATTCGCTTCCCGGCTCGACGACGGACCTGTTTCCCAACCAGGGCCGTGGATGGCGCGTGAGCTACCCGGTTGGCGATCTGCGTCCAGCCGCCGGTGTCCCGGTCGTGGCGAGCACACGGCTGGATACCGGTGTCCAGGTGCGGTGGCGGTCTCGCTGGCTCGATATGCGCGCGGCGCTCACGCGTGGCACGTTGTCGCATCCGCTCGTGCGCGACAACAACGACGGCAATCAGCTTGCCGGTCGCGTTGCCATCACGCCGACGCCTGCGCTCGTCCTGGGTCTCTCCGCCGCCCGCGGAACGTTCGTCGACGAGGCCGCGGTCGAGCGCTTGCCGGCGGAGCTCAGACAAGAGACGTTCGCGCAGCGCGCTCTCGGGCTCGATGCCGAGTGGTCCTGGTCGCGCTTCCTGTTTCGGACCGAGACCATAGTCAGCTCCTGGGAGGTGCCCGCCGTCGCGGCGCCTCGAATCGACCGTCCATTGCGGGCCCTGTCCGTCATGGGCGAGGGACGGGTGAAGATCACGCCGCGTGTCTACGCGGCGGCCCGTCTCGACGGTCTCACGTTCTCGAACGTAGCGGACGGCGCCGGCGCGTATCGCCCCTGGGAGGCGGATGTGACGCGGCTCGAGGTAGGTGGCGGTTTTCGCCTGCGCCGCAATGCGACCATCAAGCTTGCGTATCAGCACAACTGGCGCGACACGCCGCGGTTCGATCGCGGTCGATTCGTGGCGATGGAGCTCTCCTATTGGTTCTGAGCCGCTCTTTGCTCGCCGTGATGCTCCTGGGCGCCCTGCCGGGCATCGCCCTGGCCAATGGTGTCATCCGCGGGCGGGTCACCATGCCGCCGCGCGATCCAGTCGAGCACCGACCTAGCTTGATGCAGCCGCCAGCTCATGCACCGGAGGCGGAGTCAGGACCAGTCAGCGTCGTCTACTTGGAGCGGGCGCCGCGTGGCGCGTTCGAGGACAACGAGCAACGCCGCTATCGGATGGATCAGCGGGGCGAGCGCTTCGTTCCACACGTGCTCGCCATCCGCACCGGGTCGCTCGTCGACTTTCCCAACAACGACCCGTTCTTTCACAACGTCTTCTCGCTCTCGCGCATCAGGAGCTTCGACCTGGGACGTTATGCGCGGGGTCGATCGCGCGCGGTCCGCTTCGAGCGTCCCGGAATTGTCAGGGTGTTTTGTGACATCCACTCTCACATGAGCGCATTCATCCTCGTCTTTGCGCATCGATACTTCGCGGTGACAGACGAGGATGGCAACTACCGCCTCGAGAACGTCCCGCCCGGCACGTACACGCTCGCCGTCTGGCACGAGACGCTCCCTCCGACGATGCGAACGGTCACGGTGCATAAGAGCGGCGATGTCACTGTTGACTTCGCGCTCGTCGAGAAGGAGACCGACCACGAGCTTGCCTCGCCGAAGCGGCTTGCCTCGCCGAAAAGAAGCGAAGGCGGACTTGGCCGCCGACCTGTCCGCCGAAGCGCGGAGCGCGCAGGCGGAAGCGCGGAGCGCGAAGGCGGATGACTCGGTTCCTCTCCTCGCTCAGCAACCGTATCTTTCTGGCGAGCGCCCTCCTGGCTCTGATGGCGATCGGTGCGGCGATGCTCGTGGTCAATGCGGTCGTGACCGCACAGGCCGAGGCCGAGCTGGAGCGAGGCTTGGAGGAGGCCGCGACCCTCGTCGACGGGTATCACCGCGAGCACTTCGATGCTCTCGATCGGGACGCCCGCCTCATCGCCGACCTGCCGAAGCTCAAGGCTGCTGTCGACACGAACGATCCGCCCACGGTGCTACCCATCGTCGAGGCGTATCCTCAGCAACTCGGCGCCGATCTGTTCCTCGTGACGAATCGCGCCGGAATGCCCTTGGCCACGATCGGAGATCCCGGGGCAGGTGCCGAGGCGATCCGCGAGCTGCCGGCAATCAGGGCGGCGCTCGCCGGCCGCACGAGCAGCTCGTTCTGGCCTCGAGGAAATGGCGTTCTTCAGGTGGTCGTCTCGACGCCGATTTGGATAGAGCCCGTACCGGAGATTCTCGGAACGCTCAGCGTCGGCTTCAGCCTCGATGAAGCGCTGGCCAAGCGGTTCAAGCAGCTGACGCAAGCGGACATCGTCATGGCGTCGCCCACCCGCGTCTATGCGGCCACGCTGGATGTCACGCCGCCCGCGCTGCTGGAGGCGCTCCGGCGATCCCGCGGCCGTTCCGAGAAGAGCTCGGTGGCTCGGGTGACGCTCGAGGGGGAGGACTACGTTGCCGTTACGCGGGAGCTGCCGCTGAATCGCGCGTCGGCGACTGCTGGCGACGGCGGTGCTGATCCGGTGCCGCTTGCCATGGTGCTCCAGTCGCGCACCGAGCGCTTGCGCCCGCTGCGCACGGTGCACACCGCGCTCGTGGTCACAGCGCTCCTCGCCGTGGTCGGCGCAACGCTGCTCAGCTACCTGGTGGCACGGACGATCACTCGACCACTCGCGGCCATCACGGCAACCATGCGCGACGTTGCGGTGACCGGTGATTTGACCCGGGCCAGCTCGCCACCGTCCAGCGGTTGGTGGGAAGACGAGGATGCCCGCTTGCTCGCCCGGACGTTCGAGTCGCTCGCCTCGTCACTCGCGCGGTTCCAGCGAGAGGCGGCGCTCAGGGAGCGGCTCTCGACGCTCGGCCGGTTCTCGACAGTCCTGGCCCATGAGATCCGCAATCCTCTGATGATCATCAAGGCGTCACTGCACACGCTCAAGCGCTCCGCCTTCGCGCCTACGGCGCTTCGGCGAGACAAGTCCGGCGCCGCGGCTTCGCCGCTTCCGCCTTCGCGCTCCGCGCTTCGGCGAGACGAGTCCGCTGTCGTGCTGCCACCGCAGGAGGAGCTCAGCCCATCCGAGATCCCGGAGTGGTTGCCCCGACTTGCAGACATCGAGGAGGAGGTCAATCGCCTGGATCGGCTCGTTGGCGAGGTGCTCGATTACGCGCGGCCCCTGCGATTCAGCTACGAGACCGTCGACCTCAGCACAGTCTGCCGAGGCGCGGCCGAGGCCAGCACACGGGGCCACGACGTCAAGGTTGTCGTCGCGGCGCCACCCGAGCCGCTGGAGATCGTCACCGACGCCGAACGGTTGCGCGCGGCGCTCGTGAACATCCTGGCGAACGCGCGCGAGGCCGTCCTCACGCGGCGCGCCGACGAGGCACGGGTCACTCACCCCGTTACAACGAAGCCCACACCACCGGAAGACAAGGGCGCCGAGCTGAACGCGATGGCGATCACGTTGGAGGTGCGGCAGGACCGGCCGAGCAGGGTGCGTGTCGTCGTTGCCGATCGCGGGACTGGCATCGCCGAGGAAGACCTCCCGCGCGTCTTCGAGCCGTACTTCACAACCCGCCGGACGGGCTCCGGACTTGGCCTTGCAATTGCACGTCACATCGTCGAAGGTCTCGGCGGCACGATCGAGCTGGCCAGCCGGCAGGGCGAGGGTACCACTGTGACGATCGCGCTGCCCGTCGACTCGCGGGCCTAGGAGGGGCCCCTAATCCATGACGGTTCGTGGCTCCGTTCTCATCGTCGATGACGAGGTGAAGATTCGAACGTTGCTCGCGTCGGCCCTTGGTGACGATGGCCACGAGGTGCTCTGCGCGGGCAGCGCTGCGGAGGCGCGACAACTGCTCGGTCAGCGGCTCTTCGATGTCCTGGTCGTCGACAACTTGATGCCAGGGATGACGGGGCTGGAGTTGATTCGCGAGCTCTCGGCGACCGTTGCAGACAGCGATCGGCCCCAGGTCGTCATGATCACGGCACACGCAACCGTGGAAGGCGCCATAGCCGCCATGAAGCTCGGCGCGTTCGACTACTTGCAGAAGCCGTTCGAGGTCGACGAGCTCATCGTTGTCGTCGGTCGCGCCTTGGAGCATCAACGCCTTCGCACAGAGCACCGATATCTGTTGTCGGAGCGCGACGAAGAGTTCAATCACTACGGCATCGTCGGACGGAGCCGCGCGATGCAGGAGGTGATACGCCAGGCGGAGCTCGTCGCCGGATCGAAGAGCACGGTCTTCATCATGGGGGAGACGGGCACGGGAAAGGAGCTGGTGGCACGCGCCATCCACGCGCACAGCGCCGAGCGTCACATGCCGCTCATCAAGGTCAACTGCGCGGCACTCCCGGAAACACTGCTCGAATCCGAGCTCTTCGGCCACGTGCGTGGAGCGTTCACGGGGGCGATCTCGAACAAGAAGGGACGCTTCGCCCTGGCAGATGGCGGCACGCTGTTTCTCGACGAGATTGGGATGATCAGCCTCACGGTGCAGGCCAAGCTCCTGCGGGTCTTGCAAGAGCGCGAGTTCGAGCCGCTCGGCAGCGAGCGTAGCCAGCGGGTCGACGTCCGCGTGATTGCCGCGACGAATCGAGACCTCGCGGCGCTTGGCCGCGAGGGCCGTTTTCTCGAGGATTTGTATTATCGGCTGACGGTCATCCCGATTCGTATTCCACCGCTCCGTGAGCGTCGAGAAGACATCCCGGTGCTGGCGGAACACTTCGTGCGCAAGCATGCAAAGCGCGCGGGACGGCGCATCGAGCGACTCGATCAAGCGGCGCTCGATCGGCTCTCGGCCTACGACTGGCCAGGCAATATCCGCGAGCTCGAGAACGCCATCGAGCGCGCCGTTGTGCTGTCTGCGACACCCACGATCACGGCAGACGCCATCTCTTGGCCGGCGTCGCTCGGCTCGCCGTCGACCGTCCTACCATCGAGCGACCTCCACCAAAATCTCGACTGGGTCGAGCGTGAGACGCTCACGCGCGCGCTCGAGGCATCGCGCGGCGTCAAGAAGGACGCCGCTGAGCTCATGGGCATCAGTCAGCGGGCGCTCAGCTACTACCTTTCCAAGCATCGCGTCGATTAGCGACGTTGAACCACGACCGTCCGACCCTTCGTGGTTACGTGCAACGTAAGCCCTTACGCCAAGGGAAAGACTTTACCGGCACGAGTTGCCGAATTCGACCTGTTTACCAGGCGTGCGGCCGGCACCGGCCTTGCTGGGTTCTCCGCGGACTAGGAGGTTCTCAGCATGAGGTTCGTGCCGCTACGTGCCGTCTCGATGCGGGTGCTGCTCGTCGCCATCGCGATCACTGGTCTCGCGTGTGACGAAAAGCTGTCGGAGATCACCGGCCCCACACCGTCGCTCGAGCCAACGTTCTCCAACATTCGCGAGAACATCCTCGAAAGCACCGACGCCGCCGGACGCACGGCATGTGTGGCATGTCACACCAGCGCCGGGCGGCCTCCTGCTGGAGGCCTCGACCTTTCACGCGATCCCTATGCGGCGCTCGTGAACGCGCCAAGCCGGCAGAGGGAAGGCGCTGTCCATGTGGTTCCCGGCGATCCGGCGGGCAGCTATCTGATGCAAAAGCTGCAGGGTACTGCCGGCATCATCGGCCTTCGTATGCCACGCAACGGACCACCTTATCTGACGGAGGGCCAGGTCCTCGTTATCGAGCGTTGGATTCAACTCGGAGCTCGCAATGATTAAGAACACATCACCCGCGCTCGCACTGACGCTGACGCTGGCGCTGGCGCTCGCGTTGGCGGCTCTCGCCCCAGCAAGTACGGCCCTGGCGCAAGAGGTGCCACATTCAGACGGCTCCACGGCGGACGCCGACCAGGAAGAGGCCGATAGCGACTCACTCGATCGGCGGCCCGACCCAGTGCAGCCGGACTACACGGTGGTCAACCTCCCGACCTCGCTGCGGCTACCGCGCTTTGGCAGCGCCTTTCGCGTCACGCACCGGTTCTCGCGACCGCTCGGTGAGGGGGACTTTGGCGATCTCGTCTCTGATCTGTTTGGTCTGGACGCCGCCGCGCAGATTGGCTTGGAATATCGCTTTGGCCTCTGGCGCGGCCTCCAGGTAGGCCTGCACCGCACCAATAACGAGAAGACCATCGAGTTCTTTGGCACGTATGACCTCTTGCCCGAACGCGGTGGGCGGCCATTCGGCCTTGCCTTGCATGCGAGCGTGGATGGAACGAACAACTTTCGTGACAGCTACTCGCCAGCCCTGGGTGTCATCGTGTCGCGCAAGTTCAGTAGGTACGGCGTACTCTACGTCGAGCCGATCTGGGTCAACAACACGAATCCCCAACCCTCGGAGCTCGTGGATGACAACGACACGTTCATGATCGGGATCGGCGGGCGACTGCGCATCAGGCCGTCTGTCTACGTGACAGGAGAGATCACGCCGCGGGTCGCGGGCTACGACCCTGGTGCCCATGCGGGGAGCTTTGCGATCGAGAAGCGTGTCGGCGGCCACGTGTTCCAGCTGAACTTCTCGAACACGCTGGCCACGACGATGGGCCAGCTTGCGCGCGGGGGCGTCTCGAGCGACACCTGGTATCTCGGCTTCAACATCACGCGCAAGTTCTTTTGAAACGGGGACAGCCCCCGTTTGTCGCATGTTGGAATACCGGGGCTGTCCCCGTTTCTCTGCGTATGGTCAAACGCGTTGTCCTCGTCCTCTTCGTCCTGTTCCTCGCGATACAGCTCTACCGGCCGGCGCGCACCAATCCTCCTGTCGACTCGAAGCGCACGTTGCAGTCGCGGGTCGGCGTGCCGGCCGACGTGGACAACATCCTCGAGCGCGCGTGTCGCGACTGCCATTCGAGCGAGACGCGCTGGCCCTGGTATAGCCACGTGGCCCCGTTGATGTGGGGCGTTGCGTGGGATGTCGACCAAGGCCGACGTCACTGGAACCTGTCGGATTGGCGTTTCTCGACCGAGGAGAGCGCCGATCTGCTCGATGAGATATGTACGGAAGTCAAACGAGAGACGATGCCGCTGCCTCGGTACGTCTGGCTCCATCCCGAAGCCCGTCTTCGTGAACAGGACGTGCAGCGACTCTGCGCCTGGACGAACGAGGCCATCGACGAGCTCTTCGCTGAACAGTAGCGCCGGCTCCTCACAGCGTCTTGCTGTCGTCGGTGGCTCGACTGCCGCGACTAAAAGGGAACCGGGTACCTTTTCGCGACCGAAAAGGTACCCGGTTCCTTTTTCGAATCCTTGATTCCTATTTTCCGAGGGCGAGGATGTCGCGGGTGAGGTAGTCGCTCAGCGTGAAGGTGACCATGATCAGGAACCAGATGAAGCCGGCCACAGCGGTGAGCTGTATCAGGCGCGGCGAGTACCTCACGTGCATGAAGAAGAGCACGACGAGGCTGGCCTTGGTGATGGCAATGGCCAACGCGACTGGGGTATTGAGCCAACCGAGGTCAACGCCAGCGACCGCGACGGTCGCGACGGTGCCCACCACGAGGGCGGTGAAGATCGTGAGATAAACGCGCACGGGCACGATGTGGTCAGACGACATATATGCACTCACCTGCCTTCGTCAGTGTCCAGCCCCACCCCCGAAGACGGACAAGCCGCCAATCAGATAGAGCAACGGGAAGAGAAAGATCCAGACGATGTCCACGAAGTGCCAGTACAGGCCGGATATCTCGAGCGGCGTGTACCACTCGGTGCTGAAGCGCCCGCGCCATGCCATGTAGAGCATGACGAGCATGATCCCGGCGCCGATGATCATATGTAGGGCGTGCAGCCCCGTCATCGCAAAGTACAGCGAGAAAAAGAGCTCGGCTCCGGGTGCGAGCGCCGACGGGGTGAATGCGAAATGGGCACCTGGTACGAGGTGATGAGTGAACTTGTCAGCGTACTCGATGACCTTGACACCGAGGAAGGCGGTGCCCAGAACGATCGTCAGGGTCAGGAACAGGAGCTGTCCCCGCCGGTTCGTCGTCTGTCCCGCGCGCACGGCAAGCGCCATCGTCAGACTGCTCGCGATGAGCACGAGGGTATTGAAGAAGCCCCAGCCCACCGACAGATGGCGGCTCGCCTCGTGAAAAGCCTCCGTATACCACCCGCGGTAGAGGATGTAGGCCATGAACAAGCCGCCGAAGAAGAGCACTTCGGTGAGCAGGAAGACCCACATTCCGAGCATTGCTGCGCGCTGCTGCTGCGCGAGATCGTCGAAGTGATGCTGCAGCGCGGGATGATGCCCGTGACCCACGACCCCGGCATGCTCGACGTGCACTGCGTCAGACACTCCGCACCTCCTGCCCGCCCGACTCGCCCGATCCCTCCGTGGTGCCGCCGTAGGGCTCCACGACGTCGGCGTGGGTGTAGGCGTACGCAGGGCGTGTCACGATCGGCGTCACCTCGAAATTGGATGGCGGCGGCGGCGTCGTCGTGTCCCACTCGAGACCGTATGCACCCCACGGGTTGCGTCCCGCAATCTCTCCCTTGAACAAAGAGTGGAGGAGGTAGCAGGCTGGCAGGATGAAGCCGATGGCGAGGATCGACGCGCCGGCTGTCGAGAGCACGTTGAGCACTTGGAACTCCGGCACGTAGGCATGGTACCGCCGCGGCATACCGAGATAGCCCACGAGGAACTGCGGGAAGAAGGTCAGGTTGAAGCCGACGAACACCGTGACGGCCGCCACCTTGGCCCACCCCTCCGTGTAGAGACGTCCCGTGATCTTCGGCCACCAGTAGTGCAAGGCGCCCAAGTACGCCAATAGCGTCCCGCCCACCATGATGTAGTGGAAGTGCGCAATCACGAAGTACGTGTCCTGCATGTGGAGGTCGAGGCCCAGCGCCGCGAGGAACAGGCCGGTCAATCCTCCGATCGTGAACAGGCCGATGAAGCCGAGCGCGTAGAGCATCGGCGACTGAAGCGAGATGGAGCCACGGTAGAGCGTGGCCGTCCAGTTGAACACCTTGATGGCCGACGGAATCGCAACAATGAAGCTCAGCACCGAGAAGACCAGCGCTGCATAGGCGGATTGACCGCTCGTGAAGAGATGGTGGCCCCACACGAGGAATCCGACGATGGCAATGGCGAGGCTCGAGGCGGCGATGAAGTTGTAGCCGAAGACCTGCTTGCGCGAGAACGCGGCCACCAGCTCGCTGATGACGCCCATGCCCGGCAAGATCATGATGTACACCGCCGGGTGCGAGTAGAACCAGAACAAGTGTTGGAACAGGATCGGGTCGCCACCGAGCTTCGGATCGAAGATGCCGAAATGGAAGACCCGCTCCGCGAAGACCAGGCCCAGCGTGATCGCGAGCACCGGCGTCCCGAGCACCATGATGAGGCTCGTCGCGTACTGCGCCCACACGAAGAGCGGCAGCCGGCCCCAGGTCATTCCAGGGGCACGCATCGTGTGCACGGTCACGATGAAGTTGAGCCCCGTCAAGATCGACGAGAAGCCCATCACGAAGATCGCCAATGCGGCCAGAACGACATTGGAGGTCGAGCCGGTGGTGCTGTACGGCGGGTAAAAGGTCCAACCGGTGTCGACGCCGCCCATCAGCAGCGTCGTGAGGATCATGAAGCCGGCAATCATCGCGATGTACCAGCTCATCAGGTTGAGCTTCGGGAAGGCGACATCCTTCGCGCCGATCATGATCGGCAGGAAGAAGTTGCCGAACACGGCGGGAATCGACGGCACCAGGAAGAAGAACACCATGATGATGCCGTGCATCGAGAACGCCGTGTTGTAGGCCTCCGAGCTGAGCAGATCCCCCTCTGGCGTCAGCAGCTCGAGCCGCACCAACATCGCGAACACCCCGCCGATCAGGAAGAAGACCGAGATCGCAAACAGATAGAGCAGGCCGATACGCTTGTGGTCCTTCGTGAGGAGCCACGCCGCAATGCCGTGCGTCGCGTTCAGATAGTGAACCCGCGGCTGGACCTCGGTCTGGAACGCCTCGCCTTCAGGATCAGTGCTGCGTACATCGTGCATGACCGTGTCCTCGTCTTCACGGGTCCGACGGCTGCGGCTTCGGGGTGCTCCCCGGAACCGCGGCAGGTGTGGGTGTGGGTGTCGCGCCGCCCTGCGACAGCGACTTCACGTACTCGATCAACTGCGCGAGACCCTCCTCGTTGACCAGCCCCTGGAAGGTCGGCATGAGCGGTAGGTAGCCCTCGACCATCTTCGCTTGGGGGTTGAGGATCGACTCACGCGCGTACTCCTCGTCGAACAGTACTTGCTGCCCGTTGGCCAGGGTCACCGTCGTGCCGAAGACCCCCTCCAGATTGGGGCCGCGCGCTTGCGAGTCACCGCTGTGGCACGTGGCGCATCCCAGCTTGTTGAACAACTGCTCCCCCGCCTCGGCCAGAGAGCCCTCTTGCGCGCCGCCACCCAGCCACGTCTGGAAGGCGCTCGGCTCCATCACTTCGACATATCCCGTCATCCCGGAGTGGTTGGTGCCGCAGTACTCCGCGCAGAACAAGTGGTAGCGGCCCGGCTTGGTTGCCTCGAACCACATCGTCGTGATCCGGCCGGGCACCGCATCCATTTTGGCGCGGAATGCGGGGATGAAGAAGCTGTGGATGACATCCTCGGACTGGATGATCAGCTTCACGGGTTGCCCCACGGGCACGTGCAGGGCGTTGATCTCCTTCTGGCCGGTCAGGTGCTGCGCTTTCCACATCCACCGCTTGCCGGTGATGTAGATCTCGACGGCGTTCTGGGGGACCCGCGCCAAGTCGAAGTACACGCTCGCCCCCCAGACGAACATCACCATGGCAATGCCCAGCGGGATGATCGTCCAGGTCAGCTCGAGCACGAGGCCGCCGTGAATCGGCGCTCCGACCGACGCCTCGTGGACGCGCCGGTACTTCACGGCGAACACGACCACCAGCACGGCGATCAAGACCGCGAAGAACGCCGAGACAGCGAGCAGGAAGAAGAACAGGTTGTCCACGCTCGCCGCCATCGTGGACGCTTGTTCCGGCATGAACGGAAACGTCATCTCTCAATCCGCGCATACACGCCGCGTCGCTCGCGGCGCCACATCACACCCCAGAAGAGCACACCGGTGACCAGAAGCAGCACGCCGCCGGCCCGAAGCAAGTTGATGGCCACCCAGCCGTAGCGTCCCGTCGTCGGGTCGTAGTGGAAGCAGTAGAGCAGCACCTGATCGGCCAACGTGCCGATCAGGTGCTGCGAAGCCTCCACCAAGCCGAGGCGCACGTCACGAGGCGCCGGCTGGATCCCGTAGAAGTACCGCGACACACGCCCCGTGGGTGTCAGCACGATGGTAGTGGCCAGGTGTGAGTACTGCTCCGCCTGTTCGTCCCACTTGTACGAGAAGCCGACGGCATCGGTCAGCGCCGTGATCGCCGCCTGCTCGCCCGTCAGAAAGTGCCAACCGCCCGCCGAGTCCGGCCGGCCGTACCGGTCCACATAGGCCAGCTTCTTGAGCGCGGCCAGCTTCGGTCCCTCTCTCGGGTTGAAGCTCACGGCCAGGACGTCGAAGTCGCGCCCGACCTCGTAGGAGAAGCCAGACGACTTCAAGGCGCTCGTCAAGCCGTTGAGCACTTGCGTGCACAGCATTGGGCACTCGTAGTAAACCGGGGCAAGAATCACAGGCCGTCCCCTGAAGTACTGTCCCAAACGGACGGTGCGACCCTGCTCATCGACGAACGAAAGGTCGAGCGGCAGCTGCGCATCGAGCTTCTGCTCTATCGCGACACCCTCGAGCGCACGCGGACGCTGGCTCGCCGGCTCCCGCGGCGCCTTGAAGTCGTGGCCCCCTGGCTGTGCAAACGCCTCGGAATGCACACTGCACACGGCCAACACCAAAATGACTGCCTGCGCGCCCCACCTGAAGGTCGCGCCGACGCCGCGTTTCGCTTGCACTAACATCACACCCTACTGTTCGGCTGCGCCTTTCGTCCTCGCAATCGCCGGGGCGGGGCTCCCGGCGGCTCCGTTCGACGGCGGTGCGGAGGCTGCCCGCGGTGACGTCGGCACGCCGCGCTCGACGAGCAACGTCATCGCACGGTCAATCGGCACACGCCACGAGCCCTGAGCTCGATCGACCACGCCATAGCTGTTGAGCACCGCGGCTTCATCTTCTCGAACGCCTGCCAGGTCTGCCGGCTCGTCGACCAGCAGGCGCGGCTCGGGCGGCTGCCGATCTTGGCCCGCCTGGCGCTCGGTCACGATCGGCAACGGTTGATCTGCCGACGCGAGCCGGCCTTCCATCCATCGAAACATCAGCCACATGGCGGCCATGACGACCGCGAGGAACACGGCCGAGCCAATCACCACCCAGTGCGAGCGCGAAACGTCGACATCCGACCGCTCGTGACCGCCGTCGGCCGGCACCCCTGAGCTCGAGCCATGGCTCGGGCCTTCCGAGGTGGTGCCATGCGAAGACCTTCGGTCAGGGTGCGGGACGATCTCCGTCTCGTGTGGATCAGTGGTGGCCATCGGCCAAAGCCTCCTCCAGGTACGGATCGCCGACCGGCAAGAGCGCGCGTCCCTTCAGGTTCCAGCAGAATGCCCCGAGCCACAAGCCCACGATACCGACGGCGGTCGTGACATCCAGCCAATGCAACGTGGCCGGATCACCAAAGTTGGGGACCACGAGCCAAAAGGTCTCGAGGAAGCGCATCGCGAGGATGATGATGGCCAGCAGAGCGAGGCGGCTCGCGTGACGCTTGAGATCGCGCAGCAGCAGCAGACAGAACGGGAAGGCGAAGTGCCCGACAATCACGAGCAGGCTGAGCCACTGCCAACGCTCGCGCGCCCGAATGAGATAGTAGCCGACTTCTTCCGGCAGGTTCGCCGACCAGATCAGCAGGAATTGGGAGAAGCCCAGATACGCGTAGAGCATCACGAAGGCAAGCAGCAGCTTGCCGAGATCGTGGAACTTCTTCGGCGTGAGCACACGGCTCATCTCGGGCGTACGGCTCAAGAAGAACGTCATGAGGATGACGAAGGCCAGCGCGGACAGGCCTTCGCTCACCATGAAGAGGAGCCCGAAGATCGTCGAGTACCAATGAGGATCGAGCGACATCACCCAATCGACCGAGGCCAAGGTGATCGTTAGCCCAAAGACGAGGATACCGGGCCCACTCACCATGCGCAGCCGCACGTCGTCGCGGCCGGTCGTATCCTGCTCGCGCGACCATTTGCTCAGCAGCAGCGCGATGGCGGTCCACACGGCGAAATAGATCGCCGCGCGAACGAGAAAGAACGGTGCGTTCAAATACGGCGCCTTCCACTGCAGGACCCTGTCGGTCGCCACGAGCTCGGCGTGCGTCCATTCATAGAGGTGCGATAGCCCGAACGCGATCGGCACGAAGAGCAACGCCATGAAGGGGATGGTCCGCGCGGCCGCCTCGAGCGTGCGCCGCGTCGAGACGGCCCAGCCGCCGCCTGTGAGATGTTGGATCATCAGCAGGGCGAGGCAGCCCATCGGAACGCCGAGCGTGAAGATATAGCCGAGCAGATACGAACGGTAGAACTGCTCCGTGTCGACGAACGCACCAACGATCGTCAGCAACAGGCCGACGACGCCGAGCCCGAGTGCCGCGCGCTGGATGCGGTCGACGCCGGGTGGAACCTGGAACGACTCCGGGCGAATCTCACTCATGGGAGGTCGGTTCCTCCTCCGCCTGGTGCGACGAGCTGGAAGCATCGGGGGCCTGGCCGGTCTCCAGCTTTTGCCGCTCTTCGGCGGGCACGTCATCGGCGGTGGCGCTGCGGCTCAACTGCAGCGCGCGGATATACGCGGCAATCGCCCAACGATCGCGCGGGGTGACCTGCGTTCTGTAGTCCGGCATCTGGCCGAACCCATTGGTCATCACATCCACGAAGTAGCCCACGGGCATGCCGCGCAACCGCGGGTCGTGAAACGATGCCGCCTCCTTGAAGCCGCGCCTGACGACCATCCCTTGTCCCTCACCTGTGTGCCCGTGGCACGGCGAGCAATAGATATCGAAGCGCTCGCGCCCGCGTTCCACGAGGTCGCGCGTCAGAGGCATGGGCAGCTCGGCCACTGGTTGATTGTTCACCTTTCCGGTGTAAAAGGCCTCGTCGGCCCGCAGCTCGCCGCGCGCGACGGTCCCCTCCGGCAGGGGGCGCGCCGAGCGCTTGTCCGAGAAGAAGTCGCTCTCCTCGAGTGGCTCGAAGCGCGGCGTGTCGTGCATATCCTGTCGACAGGCCACGCCGCCCACGACCACAGCGACGAGCACGGCGCCCATCAACAGTCGTCGACGCATGAGCACAAATGGGTTGATCCGTAGATGGACACAGGTAGACACAGATCACGCCTCGACTTCATACACGTCCTTCGCACCTGCGGTCTCGAGCAACTGCCGCGTGGCCGTGCGATCGAATCGTGGATCCTCCGCCTCGATCGCCAGAAACATGCCGCTGCTCGTGGCGCGCTCCCGCACCGCCGGCACGTTGAAGACCGGATGGTACGGCTGCGGAAATCCGCAGAGCACGATCAGGCCAACGAAGCAGCTCAGTGCGGCAAACAGGATTGTCGTCTCGAACGTCGGCACGATGAACGCAGGCCAACTGTTGAGCGGCCGCCCGCCGGTGTTGATCGGGTAATCGATGACCGACGTCCAGTAACACAGCATGAAGCCGGCCAGCATGCCGGCGACTCCGCCGGCCAACGTGAGCGGCGAGAGCCGTCGATCGTTGTAGCCCATCGCCTCGGCCAGCCCATGGACCGGCGCAGGCGTGTAGGCGTCGATCTTGCGGAAGCCCTCCGTGTGCACGCGCCGTGCGGCCGCCAGCAGCTTGTCGACCGTCTCGAACTCCGCGATCAGGCCGTAGAGTGACGCCCCCGTCTCCGCCGCGCGCGTGGCGTCCTCAGACATGGCTGGACTCCTCTTTCGGCGTCGCCGCCGGCGACAGCGTGCGCATCTCGAAGATGGACAGCATCGGCAGCACGCGAATGAACAGATAGAAGCAGGTCAGGAACAAGCCCATCGTGCCGACAAAGATCATCCAGTCCCACACCGTGCCGTGATACATGCCCCACGAGGAGGGCAGGAAGTCTCGACTGAGGCTGGTCGGCACGATGATGAAGCGCTCGAGCCACATGCCGACGTTGACGAACATACAAATGCCGAACAGCCGAAGCGGCTTCGTGCGAAACCTCTTGAACCACAGCGCCTGCGGCGCCACGCCGTTGCAGAAGATCAGCGTCCAGTACAGGTATGCATAGGGACCCGTCCACCGGTTCGTCATCATGAACCACTCGTACGGGTTGGCGCTGTACCAAGCGAAGAACGCCTCCATCTGATAGCCGTAGAACACGATCAGCCCGGTGGCCAACATGACCTTCGCCATGTTGTCGAGGTGCCGAATGGTGACGAAGTCCTCGAAGCCGTAAATGCGCCGCAAGGGAATCATCAGCGTCAGCACCATCGCAAAGCCTGCGTAGATGGCGCCCGCAACGAAATACGGCGGAAAGATCGTCGCGTGCCAGCCCGGGATGAGGCTGGTCGCGAAGTCGAAGCTCACCACGGTGTGCACGGAGAGGACCAGCGGCGTCGAAAGGCCAGCCAAGAGGAGCGATGCGAGCTCATAGCGCTGCCAGTCGCGCGCCGACCCGCGCCAGCCCAGCGAGAGCACCCCGTAGAACAGTTGCAAGAGGCGATGCTTCGTGCGATCACGCAGAGAGGCCAGGTCTGGAATGAGGCCTGTGTACCAGAACACCAGCGAGACCGTGAAATACGTCGACACCGCGAACACGTCCCAGATGAGCGGACTGCGGAAGTTCGGCCACAGGGACATGGCGTTCGGGTATGGAAACAGCCAGTAGGCGGCAAGCCATGGGCGGCCGGTGTGCAAGATGGGGAACAGCCCTGCGCACATCACCGCGAAGATCGTCATGGCTTCGGCGGCGCGACTGATGGACATCCGCCACTTCTGGTTGAAGAGGAGCAGGATCGCCGAGATGAGCGTGCCCGCGTGGCCGATGCCAATCCACCAGACGAAGTTGATGATGGCAAAGCCCCAGCCCGCCGGTTGATTGATCCCCCACAGCCCGACGCCGCGCATCAAGAGCCAGGTCGCCCCCAACATCAGCGCCTGCAGCAACCCGAAGCCGACCGCGAAGCCGATGAACCAGCTGATCGGCGTTCGCTTGGTCAAGACCGCCGACGTGATCTTCTCGGTGATGCTGCCAAACGTATGCCCCGGCGCGATGAAGCGCGTCTCGGGGGGATCGAAGTGCTTTGCTTTCTCTAGCAAGGTTCGACCTCGTCAGCAGGTCCTCGCCTATCCATGGTGCCCCGCAGCCGGCTCTTCCTCCGGCGCCAGCTCCGGATTCGGATTCCGTACCACCGCGAGATACGTGGTCCGCGGCCGCGTGTTCAGATCCTCCAGGAGCCCGTAGTTTCGCGGCTCCTTTTTGAGCTTGGCCACGCGGCTCTCGGGATCGTTGATGTTGCCGAACGTAATGGCGCGCGTCGGGCAGGCGGACTCGCAGGCGGTGACGATCTCGCCATCGCGCACGACACGATCCTCGAGCTCTGCCTGGATCTTCCCGGCGTTGATACGCTGCACGCAATAGGTGCATTTCTCCATCACACCGCGGCTGCGCACCGTGACGTCGGGATTCCGCGCCATCTTGAGCGTCGGCGTGTTCCAGTCCGAGTAGAGATAGAAATTGAACCGCCGCACCTTGTACGGGCAGTTGTTGCTGCAGTACCGCGTGCCCACGCAGCGGTTGTAGACCATGTCGTTGAGGCCTTCGCTGCTATGCGTCGTCGCCGCCACGGGGCACACCACCTCGCAGGGCGCGTTCTCACACTGCATGCACAGCACGGGCTGCGTCTCGACCGCGTGCGGGCCGTCCGGACTGCCCTCGTAGTAGTTGTCGATCCGAATCCAGTGCATCTCGCGGCCCATGACCACCTCGTGCTTGCCGACAACGGAGATGTTGTTCTCCGCCACGCAGGCGACCACGCACGCGTTGCACCCGGTGCACGCGTTGAGGTCGATGGCCATGCCCCAGGCGTAGCCCTCGTCGTACTTCCACTCGTTACCGTGCAGCGTCTCCTCGTACGGCGGCACGTGCTCGAGGTGCTGGGCGACCGCCGGATCTCCTTGATACTGCGTCAGCGACGTGCCGCGCACGAGATTGCGCCCTTCCATCTGGAAGTGCATCTGCGTGGCCGCGAGGCGATACGACTCCCCCGTCGAGTCGATCTCCGCGCCCGTCCCGAACCAGGGCTCGTCGGCAGTGCGAATGCGATACGCGTTGTAGCCGACACCGTTCCCGACCTGGCCCGCGCGCGTGCGTCCGTATCCGAGCTGCACATTGATCGAATGATCCGGATGGCCCGGCTGCTCGCGAACCGGACCAGTGATCTCCCGCCCCTTCCATCTCACGGTCACCAACGGCGCCCACTGCTCGAGCACGTCCGGCCTTGGGAGCCCCAATCGCTCCCGCATCGCAGGGCTCATGACGACGATGTTGTCCCAAACCACTTTACTGAATGGCTTGGGGCACTCTTGCAACCAGCCGTTGTTCGCGAAGCGCCCGTCGTACACGGTTGGATCCGCGCTGAAGGTGATCTCGACGGCCGAGGTGTTCCCTGGACGTGAGGGGGGCGGCACCGGTCCGGAGGTCGTCACCTCCGCGGCCGGCAGGGCGCTCCCGACAACGAATCCGTCATGGAGCGCCTGGCGCCAGAAAGCGTCGAAGCTGGGAAAGGGCTGGCCATCGACGTTGGTGAGGCTGCCGAACCGACCCGACGGGGTCGTGACCTCCGCCTGCCAGAACGCCTTGACGATCTCCGCCCCTCCTTGCGTCGGGTTGCTCGTGAAGGCAACCACCACTTCGTGGGCCGACTTGTTGTTCTCGTAGAGCGGCGCGATGAGCGGCTGACAGATGGTCACACTCCCGTCGAAAGCCCGCAGATCACTCCACGCCTCGAGCGGGTGCGCCTCCGGCACGTGCCACCGACAGTACGGCGCCGTTTCGTCCTCGAACAGCCCCACGTGCACGGCTACCGGGACCTTCTTCAGCCGCTCCCCGAACTGGAGGTCGACGGGCGCCGTGTAGACGGGATTGACGCCGATCATGACCAGCACCTCCACCGTGCCGGCGGCCATTTCTCCGGCGAGCTCACGCAGCGCCTCGACCTGGATCTGCGGGCGCATCTCCACCGCTGCCGTGTACTCCACGGTCTGCCCCACGTTGCCGAGCGCCGCGTTCATGACGTGGGCGAGTTGGTGGACGACCGCCGGTTGATGGTCGCCGGCCACGACGACCGAGCGCCCGCGGTGCGCGGAGAGATCACGCGCCAGCGCGACGACCCATGGCTCCTCTACACCGCTCGGCAACGCCGATGCGGCCACGCCAGCGACACCGAGCGTCGCCGCGACCGCCCGCGCCACGTGCTCGACGTCCGACGCACGCACCGCCAACCGATGATCCGCCTTGGCGCCGGTGTTGGTCAGCCGGCTCTCCACGACGTACAAGCGGTTCATGTCCGTCTGGCCGTCGATCAACCGTCGCCGATCGGTGAACGCCCGCGCGTAGGCAAGGCGCCCGGGCCCCTCCTCGATGAAGTCCGCGTCGAGCGACAGGATCATGTCCGCCTGCTCGAGTCGATAGCGTGTCTCGACGTCACGGCCGAACACTGCCCGGGCACCGGCGCGAGCGTTGTCGCGCGAGACGGCGTCGTACTGCACCCACTTCGCGCCCGGCAGCGTCTTGAGCAGCTCCTCGATTTGCCTTCCGAGCGTCGGCGACGTGACGGACTCGGTCAGCAAGCGGAACCCGCTCCCCTGCGCCGCCTTCTGCGCCGCGATTGCCGTCTGCATCCGCGACACGAACACATCCCACGAGCGAATCTCACCGTATTCCTTGATGGCGCGCGATCGGTCGGGGTCGTAGAGCGTGAGGATGGAGCCCTGCGCAAAGACGTCCGTCCCGCCGCGCGTGGCCGGGTGATCCCGGTTGGGCTCGACCTTCGTGGGCCGCCCCTCGTGGCTCTCCACCAGGACGGGTGTCGCGAAGCCGCCGTGCGGCAGCGCCGTCGCGTAGAACAACGGCTTGCCGGGCACGAGCTCTTCGGGCGCATTCACATACGGAATGATCTTCTCAGCGGGCTGGCGCGTGCACGCAGTCACACCAGCAAGCGCCATCGACGCCCCCATCAACTTGAGGAACGTCCGCCGCCCTTGCGGGTCGCTCAGCTCGGCCGCCGTGGCCGGGAACTCACGCTGGAGATGCCGCCGGAACTCCTCGGTCTCAGCGAGCTCTTCGAGACTGCGCCAATACGTGGGACCGTCGGTCGAGGCGAGCCGGGCCCGGAGGGCCGATGGATCGAGGTTGGACATCGTTCTCGCTTCAAGAACTTGTTACCGATGGCACGTCGAGCAGGACGTCAGCGTCTGCGCATCCAGCACCTTGTACTCCTGCTTCAAGCGCCGACCGATCTCGAGCTGGTCGCCTTCCGGCTCGTAACCCATCACGGTGACTTGGCTGCGGGGCCGGAGATATTGCTCCGGCCGGCGGTGGCAATCCAAGCACCACTCCATCTGTAGCGAGGCCACCTGTTGCATGGCGGGCATCTCGTCGACGCGGCCATGGCAGGTCTCACAACCAACGCCTTTGTTCACGTGGATGCTGTGGTTGAAATAGACGAAGTCGGGCAAGTCGTGCACGCGAATCCACTCGATCGACTGCCCGGTCTTGAAGCTCTCGCGCACAGGCTCCAGATATGGGCTCTCCAGCCAGATCTGCGAATGGCAATTCATACAGATCTTGGTCGACGGGATGTCGGCAAATGCCGATTTCTCCACCGATGTGTGACAGTAGCGGCAGTCGAATCCCTCGCCGCCGACGTGGTGAAGATGGCTGAACTGAATCGGCTGCTGCACGTTGGCTCGGGCCGCTGTGACGAAGTCCGACCGCTGCAGAAGGAGAATCGCCCACGCCCCTAGGACGATGAGCAGCAGCAAGCCGAACAGTGAGAACCGGGCCCACGCGTTCGCACTCTTCGGAAAGATTTGGCTCATGGTCTCGTGAGCCGGCCGGCTGCCGGCAATCGTCCGGGCGTCATTCTGTCACAGGCCGCGACGTGGCACACCCACAAAGCCCGCGCACCTAGGCCTCGTCGTTCCAGAGCAAAGGAGTGAAAGCCAGCGACGTCGAAACTCCAACGCATAATGATGTGAAAAGATTCACAAGCTGTCAAATCGATGCGCTCTTGGCTTAAGATTCAGCATAGTGGCGTACTTTTCCGATCCGGATGCACGAGTCCTCGCCGACCGGCTGCAATCGCTCCAGTCGCCTGTCCGCCTCACCTTCTTCACGCAGTCCCTCGACTGCGAAAGCTGCCCTGCAACCAAGGGCATCCTCGACGGCCTGGCGGCGGCCAGCCCGTTGGTGACCGTCGACGAGCACGACCTGCTGCTCGACAAAGGACTGGCCGAGACGATGGGCATCGAGCGCGCGCCGGCCGTTGCCGTTGTTGGGGAGACCGATCCCGGAGTCCGCTTCTACGGGGCGCCGGAAGGATACGAGCTGGTGTCGCTGCTCGATGCCATCCTTGCCGTGTCCGCGAACGATTCCGGGCTCTCGGCGACGACACGGCAGCGGCTGGTTGGGCTCACCGAGGCACTCCACTTACAGGTCTTCTCGACGCCGACCTGACCTCACTGTCCCCGGGCGGTCGCCCTGGCAAACCGCCTCGCGCTCGAAAGCCCCCTCATCCGAGCGTCTTCCATTTCCGCGGTCGATTACCCGGACTTGGTGCGGCAGTATCAGGTCACAGGTGTGCCAAAGACCATCGTCAACGGCCATGGCGAGATTCTGGGAGCGCTGCCCGAGGCCCAGTATGTCGAGCAGATTCTTGCGGGTCTCGAGGCCTCTTAGCGCTCAGGTGCAGTGATGGCTGATCTCACGCGGCGAGAGTTGTTGCGCGGCGCGGCGCTTGCCGCGGCGAGCGTTTCTGTTGCGGGCCGTCCCCTAGCCCAACCTGGCCGTCGCCGCGTGGCACCGAGCGACCAGCTCGCGATCGGCATCATCGGTGCTGGCGGCCGGGGCGCGGATAATCTTGCCGGCGTGAGCAGCGAGCAAATCGTCGCGTTGTGCGATGTCGACGAGAGACAGGCGGCCAAGACGTTTGCCCGCTACCCGCAGGTCCGCCGCTACCGCGACTTCCGCCGCATGCTCGATACGGAAAAGGCGCTCGACGCGGTCGTGGTGAGCACGCCGGATCACGTCCACGCGGCCGCATCGATTGCCGCCATGCGCCGGGGACTGCACGTGTACTGCGAGAAGCCGCTGACGCGCACGATCTGGGAAGCTCGCATGATGAGAAACGTCGCGCGCGAGGCGGGTGTCGTGACGCAGATGGGAACGCAGGGGCATGCGCTCGAGGGCTCGCGGCGCGCCGTCGAGACCATTCGAGCGGGGGTCATTGGAGAGGTGACCGAGATTCACGTGTGGACCGATCGCCCGGCCGAGTGGTGGCCACAAGGCGTGGAGCGCCCCCAAGACAGGCCGCCGGTGCCGAAAGCGCTCGATTGGGACCTGTGGCTTGGACCGGCGGCGTCGCGCCCCTACCATCCCGCATATGTGCCCTTCGTGTGGCGAGGATGGTACGACTTCGGCACCGGCGCAATGGGCGATATGGGCGTGCACAACCTCGACCCCGCCTTCTGGGCCCTCGAGCTGGGCGTGCCGGTCTCGGCGCGGCTGAAGGACTCGTCGCGCCGCACGGCGGAGGGGCCGCCCGAATGGGAGATCGTCGAGCTCACCTTCCCAGCGCGCGGTCGTCGCCCCTCGGTTGCCGTGACGTTCTACTCCAGCAAGCAACAGCCCCCGCGAGATCTCTTCGACGGTGAGCCGATACCGACAAACGGCTCGCTGGTCATTGGCACCACGGGGACGCTGTTCACACGAACGTGGCATGGCGGGCAGACAGACGAGGACATGTTCCTGTTGCTGCCGCGGAAGAAGTTCGTGGACGCTGCACCGATCCCATCCACGCTCCCGCGTCCGCCGGTTCGAGGCGAGACAGGGCATCATCAGGAGTGGATTCGCGCGTGCAAGGGTGAAGGCCGGGCGCTCGCGGATTTCGCGTACGCGTCGACGCTGACGGAAGCGCTGCTGGTCGGTCTCCTGGCCGTCCGGACCGGCCGCACGATCGACTGGGACGCCGAGAACATGCGCGCGAAGGGCGTCCCAGAGGCGGACCCGCTCATCAAGCCAGACTTCCGACGAGGGTGGGAGATCTCGCCGTGACGGATCGGCGCGAGACGGGCGTCAGGGTCGGACTGATCGGGTCGCAATTCATCTCCAGCATCCACGCGGACGCCTTGCAGCGGTGCAAGCATGCTGAGCTGTTCGGGGTCGCCTCCCCCACCCCCGGCCACGCCCAGGCGTTCAGCGAACGTTACGCGATCCCACACTACGTCACCGACTATCGGGCGCTTCTCGCCATGGACGAGGTCGACATGGTCGTCATTGGCGTACCGAACGACCTCCACTGCGCGATCACACGTGACGCTGCCGCCGCCGGCAAGCACGTCGTGTGTGAAAAGCCGCTGTGCCTGAACCTGGAGGAAGCGGACCGCATGATCGACGCCTGCCGGCGAGCGAACGTCAAGCTCATGTACGCGGAGGAGCTCTGCTTCGCTCCGAAGTACGTCCGCCTGAAACAGTTGCTCGATTCCGGCGCGCTGGGCCGACCGACACTCATCAAACAGTCCGAAAAGCACGACGGTCCGCATGCTTCGCACTTCTGGGATGTGTCGCGCTCCGGCGGTGGCGTCACGATGGACATGGGATGCCACGCGATTGCGTTCTTCCGCTGGATGCTGGGCCGGCCGAAGATTGCCTCGGTATACGCGCACATGGACACGCGCGTGCACGACGAAAAGACACGCGGTGATGACAACGCGATCCTGCTGGTCGAGCTCGAAGATGGCGTGACTGGCCTCGCTGAGGAGAGCTGGACGAAGCTTGGCGGCATGGATGACCGAGCCGAAGTGCACGGCTCGCAGGGTGTGGCGTATGCCGACTTACTTCACGGCAACGCGATCGAGACGTACAGTGAGGTTGGCTACGACTACGCCGTCGAGAAAGGCGGCGAGACGGTGGGCTGGTCGTTCACCGTCTACGAGGAGGCCTGGAATTATGGCTTTCCGCAGGAAATGGCGCATTTCGTCGATTGCGTGTTGCACGACCGGCCACCGCTCGTCACCGGCGAGGATGGGCGTGCGGTCCTCGAGGCCATCTTCGCCGCCTATCAGTCCGCTGGCTCCGGCCGGAAGGTCTCGTTGCCCTTTGCCTCTCGCGCTGAGCGGCCCATCGACCTGTGGTGGACCCCCGAGCCGTGAGAAACGGGGACAGCCCCCGTTTTTCGTATATCGGAAAACGAGGGCTGTCCCCGTTTTCTCCTGTCGGTGGAATCCTGAGCCGTGAGCGCGCCAGCAATAGTGCTCCGCAACGTCACGAAGGGCTTCGGTAACACCGTGGCCGTAGACGATGTGTCGCTCGAGGTGCCGAAGGGCTCGATCTACGGCTTTATTGGCCCGAACGGTTCCGGCAAGACCACGACGCTCAGGATGATCATGCACATCCTGCTGCCGGACCGCGGCGCCATCGAGGTGCTCGGCCTATCCGACGCGCGCGCGGCACGCGATCAGGTCGGCTACCTACCCGAAGAGCGCGGGCTCTACAAGAAAATGACGGTGCGCCGGCTCTCGGACCGGGTCCGTCGCGACGATCTCTTTGCCTTCGTCGAGATACCGCCGGACACACTGACGGCCGGCAGCACCGCAGCCGTTGGCTACTACTCGAGCCAGCCCACATATCAACCACTCCCGTTGTGGCTCGAGACGACAATCAATGGCGCGGTACGCGCCCAGCGGTTCAAGGCGTTGAAAGTGGACCAAGCGGGAATGGACGCCGCGCTGCGTGAGGTCCCATTTCGTCAGCTTGGCTTGCTCGAGCGCGATGCCCAGGGTCGTATCAGGCCGGCGACTGAAGTCGACCGATTTCGGAGCTTCGGTGCGGCAATTGGACTGCCGATCCTGCTCTTCATGTTCGTGATGACCACGGCGCCTCAGTTGCTCAACGCGGTGATCGAGGAAACAATGAGCCGGATTGCGGAGGTCATGCTCGGATCCGTCACGCCCAGTGAGCTGATGTGGGGGAAGCTGCTTGCCACTGCGGGGGCGGCAATCGTGCTCGCCGTCGTGTATCTCGGTGGCGCCGCAGTGGCGCTCGGCTACCTGGGATACGGGGACATGCTCGCGCCACGAATCGTGGGCTGGTTCGCCGTCTTCCTCTTGCTCACACTGCTCATCTTCGGAGCGCTTTTCCTGGCCATTGGCGCAGCCTGCACGGATCTGCGCGACGCTCAGACGATGATGACACCGGCCATGATGATTGCCGTCATCCCGTATGTGCTCGTGTTCTCGGTGGTGCAATCGCCTGACACCACCCTCTCCGCGGGCCTTTCGTTGATCCCGTTCTTCACGCCCTTTCTCATGCTCGTGCGGCTCGCGCTCGAGCCCGGACCTCCGCTCTGGCAGCTGCTGCTCTCCGTGGTGCTCACGGTGGCCACGGCGGCTGGCGTCGTCTGGGCGGCGGGCCGGATCTTTCGTGTTGGCCTGCTCGTACAGGGTAAGTCTGCGACGTTTCGCGAGATGCTGCACTGGGTTCGGGCTGCTTGAGTTCCGAGTTCTGAGTTCTGAGTTATGAGTATCCGTCTTCGGCTCTCTTTCCTCGCCCTTGTCGTACTGGTCGCCGGCTCGATGAGCTTGGCGCAGAGCTCGCAAGCGCCGATTCAGTACCAGGTTTCCTTTCCCGAGCCGGAGCACCGTTGGATGCAGGTGGACGTGATCTTTCCCGACGTGCCTGCGGGATCCTTCGAGGTGCGCATGAGCCGCGCGTCGCCCGGACGCTACGCGGCACACGACTTCGCGAAGAACGTATTCATGGAACGTTTCACCGATGGGAGAGATGAGTCGGTGGCGGTTACACGACCGAGCCCGCATCAATGGCACGTCACGAAGCACGACGGCACGGTGAAGGTGAGCTATCGGATCTTTGGCGACCGTGTCGACGGCACGTACCTGGCCATTGACGAGACACATGCACATATCAACATGCCAGCGGCGTTCATGTGGGGGCGTGGTCTGGAAGGCCGGCCGGTCCGCATCACGTTCGTGCCACCTACCGGGAAGAACTGGCGCGCCGCCACGCAGCTCTTGCCCGCAGACGAAGCGCTCACGTTCACGGCACCCAACCTCCAGTACTTCATGGACTCACCCACCGAGCTGAGCGCCTTTACCCTCCGCGAGTTCGACGTCTCCGCGCGGCCTGGCGGTCCTGAAGTGACGATTCGGGTGGCCATGCACCATGCGGGGACAGACGAGGAGCTCGGTCGGTTCGTGAGCGACGTCCAGAAGATCGTGCGCGAACAGCGTGCGATCTTTGGTGAGCTGCCCGAGCTCGAGCCGGGTACCTACACATTCATCGCCGACTACCTACCGTACGCAAGCGGTGACGGGATGGAGCACCGAAACAGCACCATCCTCACCTCGTCTCGCGGCCTGGCCCAGGCGTACGCCGGGTTGATTGGCACCGCCTCGCACGAGCTCTTCCATGCCTGGAACGTCGAGCGGGTGAGGCCGGCGTTGCTCGAGCCGTTCGATTTCGAAGATGTCAACATCTCGGACGAGCTGTGGCTGGCCGAGGGATTCACGAACTACTACGGCAAGCTCGCCCTGATACGCACCGGTATCGTCGAGCAAGTCGAAGGCGTATCGCAGTGGGAGAGTGTAATCAACGGCGCTCTTCACAGTCCTGGA
Source organism: Luteitalea sp. (assembly GCA_009377605.1). Taxonomy (NCBI): domain Bacteria; kingdom Pseudomonadati; phylum Acidobacteriota; class Vicinamibacteria; order Vicinamibacterales; family Vicinamibacteraceae; genus Luteitalea; species Luteitalea sp. The sequence continues at coordinate 12,869 of WHTT01000020.1, read as the reverse complement.
ACGGCCTTTCGGTCGGCGGTCGACATGAGCCGCCTGGCGCCGCTCGTCGATCGTGCCGTCGCGACCGACCGCACGAATTGGGAGAATACGTTCTATTCGTACTACACGTTCGGCGAGGCGCTCGGCCTCGGCCTCGATCTCACGCTTCGCAGCCGGACGGACTCACGCGTGACCCTCGACGACTTCATGCGCGCGATGTGGGTCACCCACGGCAAGCCCGGCGGTCCCGAGCCCGGACTGGTCGCCAAGCCGTATACGCTGTCGGACGCTCGAGATCGATTGGCTGAAGTCAGCGGGGACGCACAGTTCGCGGCGGACTTCTTCGATCGCTACATCGAGGGCACCGAGAAGATCGACTACGCTTCCCTTCTCGAGCGCGCCGGATTCCTCCTGCAGAAGGCGGATCCGGGCCATGCGACTCTCGGCCTTCCGGAGGTCGAGCTCCGAGAGGGCAAGGTCTTCGTGAGCGCAACACCACGCGCGGGCTCGCCGGCCTATCAAGCGGGGATCGGTCGCGACGATGTGCTTCTCTCGATTGACGGCCAGGAGGTCACGGCTGCGGATCAGATGACGAATATCCTGACGGCGCGCAAGCCGGGTGACCTGGTACGCGTCGTGTACGAGAGCCGTGCCGGTCGAGTCGAGCGGTCGGTGAAGCTGGCCGAGGACCCTTGGCTAACAATCGTGCCGATCGAGCGAGAGGCGGGGACCCTCACCGAAGCGCAACGAGCATTTCGGGAGTCCTGGTTGGCAAGTAAGGCAACCGATCGATAGGCTGCGGCTTTCGCCGCCGCCGGAGCTCCTACATCTGCTGCGCCAGCGTCTTTCACGCACCGAGATCAGCGTGTTGAGTCGTAGGCAATCGAGGCTCAAGGCCGGGCACCATTTCATCCGCATGAGGTGAGACACATGAAGACTCTCCTGGCCGATGTCCGGATCGCGGTGCGGAGCTATCTCAAGACCCCGCTCGTGGTGATTGGCGTGACGGTCTCACTCGCTCTCGGCGTCGGAACGGCCGCGACCGTGCTCAACCTGGTCGATGTCCTGTTGTTCAGGCTTCCTGACGTTCCCGAGTCACACGAGCTCGTCGGCATCTATTCGCGGACGCCCGACGATGCGTATATAGGGACTTCGTTCCTGGACTTTCGCGACTTCCAGCAGCGTAGTCAGTCGCTGACGGGCCTCGCGGCGTACATCCGCGTCGCCGTGCATGTGGAGAGCACAACCGGCACGCGAGAACAGGTGCAGGCCGAAATCGTCACTGGGAACTACTTCGAGCTGCTTCGTCTTCGAGCATCGCGAGGGCGGCTGCTCATGCCCAAAGACGATGTGGTGTCTGCGCCTCCCGTGGCGGTCGTGAGCCCGGACTTCGCGCGCGAGCATTTCGGCGAAGACCTCGAGCTTGGTGACCGTTCACTACGCATCAATGGCGTTTCATTTGCGATTGCCGGTGTTGCGCCCGAAAGCTTTTCTGGTCTGACGAAGGATTGGGGGCCGGCACCTCACCTCTGGGTCCCGGTCGTCCATTTGCCGTCGGCAGTGTCTATCTTCGCAAACAGACCTTTTCTCGAAGCGCGGGAAGCCCGCTCGTTCCTCCTCGTCGGTCGTCTTCGGCCAGGAGTGGAGGCCTCGTCCGCCCAAGCTGACTTCGATCGGTGTCACTCAACAGCTCGCTCGTGAGCTACCAGACACCAACAAGCAGTGGTCTGCAACCGTGCTGCCCGCCAAGTACACACGCTTCTGGGTGGGACACCGGTCATCCGTGGAGCTGATGCTGGCGGTCATCGGCGGGCTGGTGCTCCTCGTGTGGCTCGTGGCGTGCGCAAATGCCGCGACGCTGCTGACGACGAGAATGCTGGGGCGACGCCGAGAGCTGCTCATCCGCCAGGCCCTGGGTGCTTCTCGCGCCCGTCTCGGGAAGCAACTGCTGCTCGAGGCCCTGATGCTCGCCCTGCCCAGCGCGCTTCTGGGGACCAGTTGTACGGTGCTCCTCTCCTCGGCCCTCGAGGCAGGACGAGCACTGTTTCGAATTCCCATTCGACTCGATATGGGGCTCGACGCGCGCAGCTTGACCATCGTCGCCGCGCTCACGGTCGCCAGCGCGCTGTTTCTGGTGTTAGTCAGCGCCCTCTCCGCCTTGCGCCGCGGCGATGCGTCTACTCCAATGACCGCGTTGCTCGGCGACCGCAGCGGCGAAGGCGCGGGCGTCCAGCGAGGTGCCTTCTCCCTTCGGCGCCTGCTCGTCCTCGCACAGGTCGCCGGCGCAGCGACGTTGCTGGTTGTCAGCGCCCTACTGATTCAGAGCGTGCGCCAGCTGCAGGACGTGGACGCAGGATTCGACACCAGCGCACCGGTCGCCATGACGTCGATTGATCTGTCCCTTTCAGATCGGGTGTCGGTCGACGAGCACCTGGCGCTTCGGCTGCGCCGTGGCTTGCTCGAGCAATTGCGTGCCGTCCCTGGCGTGGAGACCGTGAGCCTTGCCGACCGTCCGCCGCTCAGTATGGTGAAGTCGACGCTCACATTGGCAGCGAATGGCTCTCAGCCTGAACGTTCCGTCGCGTACACGGTTGCCAGCTCGGACTACTTCCAAACGATTGGGCTGCCGCTCATTGCTGGCCGGGGATTTCGAGAGAGCGACGCTGGCGAGCCCGTGTCAGTCGTAGTAAACGAGCTACTCGCCCAACAGCTCGCACGAGACGCTCGTCCGCTGGGGCAACCGCTCGTATTGCGCATGGGCGAGACGTTGCTGGATGCGCAGATTGTTGGCGTGGCCAAAAACGCGACAACGACGCTCCTGCGGGAGCCGCCAGCGCCGCATCTCTATGTGCCTCACACACACGTACGCAGAAATCAGCCCACCGTGCTGTTTCGTAGTGCGATGCAGCCGGGCGCTGTGGAAGGCGCCCTGCGCGACGCGCTGCGCGCGGTAGACCCACACCTCCCGGCGCCCAAGCTGACCACCCTCAGCGAGATGATCACCGGATCCATGGCGCAAGAGCGGCTCTTGGCTGTGGCAGCAGCCGGTGCTGCACTGGTAGCCATGCTGCTTGCCATGCTGGGCCTCTACGGCCTCACGACATACTTCGTGATCCAGCGGCAGCGAGAGCTGGGGATTCGTATGGCGATGGGAGCGAGCCGAGGCGACATGACGAATCTCGTTCTCGCCCAGGGCCTCGTGCCTGCGGTCGCCGGTGTGGCGGTTGGTCTGACGGTCGCGGCCGTCGCGAGCACAGCGCTCGCCAGCTTCGTCTACGGCATCGCGGTTCGTGATCCGTTCAGCTACGCCGGCGTGGCGCTGCTGCTCCTTGCTGCGACGACTGGCGCCAGCGCAGGCGCTGTTCGACGTGCATGGGCCATCGATCCGGCCGTGCTCCTCAGAACCGAATGAGCGCGCGAAGGGCGAGGGCGGAAGCTCGAGCCCATAGATCGCAAGGCTTATCGGGTCATTACTGCAATTCTCTTGACCGGAGGCGGCGGCGCCACGGAGAGTGTCGGCAAAAGAACGTGCAATGGACCGTCGACACTTCTTGCAGAATCTCGCCGCAGCTGCTGCAGCAATCAAGACGCCGGCTCCAGTGACAGCAGCCGCGCAGGTGATGGCCGCCAGTAGGACTGACGGCCCATCGCCTGTCAGCATCGATGGCCACACACTGATTTGCGAGCTCGAGCAGGGTGGCCAGAGATGGAAGGTCTACGAGGATCTACGCAGCCGCGAGGGCACCCTTACCTTCTTGTCTTCGACAGGAGCCGCCCGCGTTCTGGCCAAGAGCGCGGAGGCCACCTTCGCCGAAGAGGGTCCGCAACACCTCGGGCTGAGCATGGATCGGTACATCAGCACAACTCATTTGACTGCGAGCCCTCTTGCCACAAGAGTGAGTCGTCTTGGAGGGACTCTATGGACTAGGAATCAGGATCAAGGGATCAAGGGAGGTGCTTGATCAACGTGAGGCGTTGGCGGCACTTTTTGGACGATGCCTTCTTCCCGCACGAGCTTTTCGATGTCGTCCAGCTCCATGGGCAGGAAGTCGGTGAAGTTCTCGACGCCATCTTCTGTGACGACGACGGTGTCTTCGTAGCGTAGATAGAGATTCTCTTCGGGCACGCGGAGCTGAGGATCGACCGAGAAGACCTGGCCAGGCTTCAAGCCGTCGCGATAGCTGCCGACGTCGTGTACCGCCATCCCGACCGTATGCGAGAACACGCCGCCACCCGTGTCGACGAGGCGCCGCGCTGCCTGCTCGTAGATCGGCTTCGAGAAGGTCGTGCGCGCGAAGACCGGCTCCATCGCCTTGCGCGCCTCTTCCATGACCTGCGCGGGCGTCACACCGGGCCGGACGCGCGCCAGCACCGTCTTGTGATACTCGAGCACGAATTGCAGCAACTCGCGCTGCCACGGGGCGTAGGTTCCATTGACCGGCCAGACGCGGCCGATGTCGCTCACGTAGTAGCGATAATCGGGCGCATAGTCCATCAACACCAGGTCGCCGTCCTTCAGCGTCGCCGAGTTGCGGAAGTAATGCATGTTGTTGATATTCTCGGTGCCGCTCGCCGTGATCGATCGATAGGCTTCGAGACGCGCATCGTTGACGAGGAACACGTACCGCGCGGCGGCGTCGAGCTGGTACTCTGCGACGCCCGGCTCGGTACTGCGTATGGCTTCCATCAGACCAAGGCCGGCCAGCTGCGACGCGCGGCGGATCAAGGCGATCTCGCGGACACTCTTGATGCTGCGAAGCTCGTCGAGGATAGCGTTGAGATCCCTGACTTCCACGCGGGGATGACGGGCCCGCAAGAGCTCGACGAATCGACGTTGTCGTGAGACGCCGGCGTCCCAGAAGTCGTTGACACGCGCGAGCTCTGCGGAGATCAACTCACCCCGACTCTGTCCCGCGCCCTCGGCGGGGCTGAGCTCCGCGTAGAGGGCAACCGGTGGCGTGCCTTCCCGTCGGTTGGAGGGCGGTACGGTCCCACTTGGCCAATTGGCCGCCATGGCGTCCACCGGCTTCACATCGTCTACTCCCGTGAGCTGCCTCACGAGCTCCGCATCGTCTGCCGAGAGCACCCTGCCCTCGGCGCGCTCGAGACGTTCGTCGCGCGGTGGGAGGTAGAGCGTGACCTGCTTGGTGCGCCCGTCGAGCAGCATGTAGGCACCAGGCGTCTCGATGCCAGAGAGGTAGTAGAGCGTGTTGAACTGCCGTGGAAGGATGAATCCGTCCGTCTGCGGCATCCCCTGCACCACCGCGACGGCGCTCTCACCGATACGCTCGAACACCTTCTGCCAGCGCGCCCTGAATTCCTCTGGAGGAAAATCACTCTGGTAGTGCTGCGCCATCGTGGGATGCGCCGTAAACGCCATCACGGCCAGCATGAGCAAGCTACGAACAAGCATGCACCTTCTCCTGTTCGTCGCGCCACCGACGAAGACACGAGCTCTCATGATTGCGCTGAGTATAAGAAGTCTCGCCCCTTATGGGCACATGACTTTTCTCACTGGGCTGGCGGACGTGGCAGCACGCTTCCACAGATGGGCGCGAAGGGGAAAGGGGCCTGTCCCCTTTTCCCCCCTCACGGGCCGTGCCGATAAACTTCCCAGCCGAGATACGTAGAGAATGCATCCTCGATGGCGCCGGCAGTGGAAGCGCGCGTGGCGGCCACGTGGTGCTCGAAGCCCTGCTGGCAGACGAAGCGCAACAGGCGCTGGAAATCCGCGATCTCGATCACGCCGTAGCCGCCGAAGGTCTCGAGCCTATCTTCCGTGAAGCGCCCCTCACCCACATACGAGCTGATCGTGCCGCGGAGATCGTCTGTCGACACACGACAGTAGGTGAACGGCCCTGGTGCGATCCGGCCGACAATCGTGCCGAACGTGTTCTCCTTGCCCACGGTGCCGGCAATGATCTCCTGATAGTCCATGCGCTGGTCGCTGAAGAAAGCCTTTGGCAGATTCGAACAGTGGAAGACGACACCCTTGTTGGGATCGTCGCCGAAATTGTTGTTCCAATCGAGGAGCGCTGCTGGCTGCTGCGAGGCTGCCTGTAGGACGTACATGCCAACCAGGCCGGCGATGTCGGTCTCGCACGCGCTGGGAAGCAGCGAGCTCGACATCATGCTCATCAGCGTGCACGGCACGACGCCGTAGAACTCTTCGAGCGCGGTCCAGCACTGGATGGCGGTCGCCGTGAGCTCCTTCTCCGCCATCCAGCGATCAATGACGACGCCGAGCTTTGCCATCTTGACGAGGCTCGCTGGGGGGATTCCTTCGACACGCGTGTACGCGCGGATGCCTTCGAGCTTTTGCTGAACCGCCGCCTCCTCGTCTTCCAGTCGCCTGATCCAACCGAGCAGCTCCGAGAGATCAAGTGTCTCGACCGAAATGCCCGCGCGCTCGAACAGCTTCTCGCTGTACCGCACGGTGTTGAAGGCGGCCGGGCGTGCACCAATCGCACCAATGCGCGCACGCTTCAGTGCGCGCACGACACGGCACGTTGCGGCGAACCGCTGCAGATCCTCCCGAAAGGAGGCGTGGGTCGGCACGACGGTATGCCGGGTCGTGAGCGAGTAGCGGATGCCGTACTGGCGCAGATTGTTGCAGACCGACATCTTGCCGCAGAAGCTGTCGCGGCGGAACTGGATGCTCATCCGCTCACTGTCGTCGGCGAAGGCGTGGATGAGCACCGGCACGTCGAGCCCCGCCCAACGCAGCGTGTTGGCAACGGCCCGCTCGTCGCCGAAGTTGGGCAACGAGACCAGGACGCCGTCGATCTGGTCGCGGTGCGTCTTGAACAGCTCGGCGCAGGCACGCGCGTCCGCCAGGCTCTCGACCGCGCCAAAGGGGGTCGCTTCCGGCGTCAGCGCCACGACCCCGAGGCCTGCTCCCTCCAAAGCGGTTAGGATCTCCTGGCGGCCGGCCGAGCAGAGATGCGACGGAAAGAAGCCGCGGTTACCGACAATGACGCCGATCGTGACAGGCTCGCCCACGGCAGATGTCATCGTGCACACGCTATCACAATCGTGATCGTTCACGGTGCAGTGCAGTCAGGATTTGGGGTTCGGGATTCGGGACTCGGGAAACCGGAAACGGGAAAGAGGAAACGGGCTTGCCTCGCCGTAGCTCGCCGGAGGCAAGCGAAGGCGGGTGATGGGCCGATTAGCAGAATCCATTTGACGGTGCTGGGTAGCGATTCGTAAGGTCCTTCGGGATTCACGATTCGGGAATCAGGGAACAAGGAAGAGGAGAGGAAGTGCAAGGTGTTTACTCGGTTCTGCCGACCCCGTTCTCGCGAAGCGCCGACATCGACGAGGCATCACTGCGCCGCGTTGTCGATCTGGCGCTCGCCGCCGGTGTGGATGGGCTCACCGCGCTGGGCGTGACGAGCGAGGTTGCACGGTTTTCGGAGGCCGAGCGCCATCTGGCAACTGACATCGTCATGGCGCAGGTCGATGGGCGCGTTCCCATCGTCGTTGGCACGACTGCCGATGGGATGCGCAGCTGCATCGAGTACAGCCGCGCGGCCAAAGCGGCGGGGGCCGCGGCTGTGATGGTCAGCCCGCCGCGGATGCCGAAGCTCAACTCTGACGCGGTCGTGCGTCATTACGTGGCTTTGGCCGAAGCGGTGGACATCCCGATCGTTGTCCAGGACTATCCACCCATCTCGGGCTACGCCATGGAACCGTGGTTGCTGGCGCGGATCACCGAGGAAGTCCCAGCGGTACGAGCAATCAAGCTCGAGGATCCGCCGACACCCGTCAAAATCACCCGCATCCTGGAGCGGACGGGGGAGGGACGTGTGGCAATCTTCGGTGGGCTCGGCGGCGTCTTTCTGCTCGAGGAGCTGCTGGCAGGATCGGCGGGCGCGATGACCGGGTTTGCGTACCCGGAATCGCTCGTGGAAATCGTCCGGCTCTATCGGGCAGGCGATGTCGACACGGCGGCCGACGTGTTCTATCGCTTCGTTCCGCTGATGCGCTTCGAGTTCCAAGAAGGTATCGGAATGGCAATTCGCAAGGAGATCCTGCGCCGGCGAGGTGCCATTGCCGACGCGGCGACGCGGGCGCCCGGCGCTCAACTCGATTCCACCACCCTGGTCGCCCTCGATCGCCTGTTGCGATGGACGGCGGCCCAGGAAGGAGCCTCATGGATCTCGGCTTGAAGGGTAAGGTTGCGATGGTCGGCGGCGCGAGCCGCGGGCTCGGACTGGCGGTCGCTCGGGCTCTGCTTCAGGAAGGAGCACACGTCTCGATTGCCTCGCGGCGCTCGAAGGCCATCTGCGAAGCTGCGCACAGGCTCGAAGCGGAGACCGGGGCGGACGCCGTGCTTCCCGTCGAGGCGGATCTTCGATCGGGCCCGGCCATCACGGCATGGCACGACGCCACGGTTCGTCGCTTCGGCGGCGTCGACCTGCTGTTTGCAAACGGGGGCGGCCCGCCGTCGGGCACGGCCCTCGGCGTCGACGATGAGGCGTGGCAGATGGCATTCGAGCTCCTGCTCTTGAGCGCCGTCCGCCTGGTGCGGGTGACCGTGCCCACCATGGTCTCGCGTGGGGGAGGCAGCATCGTCTTGTCGACATCGTCGGCCGTGAAGGAGCCGATTCCCAATCTGGCGCTATCCAATGTCGTGCGCGCGTCCGTGGCGGCGCTGGCCAAGACGCTGTCCAATGAGCTTGCGCCGCAAGGCATCCGCGTGAATCATTTGCTTCCAGGGCGCATTGAAACCGACCGCGTCCGCGAGCTCGACGAGACGCGCAGCCGCGAGGCGAACATCTCGGCCGAGGAGCAACGGGCCCGCAGCGAGCGGGCCATCCCACTTGCACGCTACGGCGCCCCGGAGGAGTTTGCTCTGGCTGCCGTGTTTCTCTTGTCGAACGCGTCGGCCTATACGACCGGCGCCTCGTTACAGGTCGATGGTGGAATGATTCGGGGTGTGTTGTAGGTCCTTGGTTCTTGGTCCTTGGTGCTTGGTGCTTGGTGCGGGCGACGAGCCTCAGGGCTGTCGTCGAAACGCCTGGCGCCGACCGGTACCGATGCTGCACCAACGGCGCAGGCGCACCAAGGACCAAGGACCAAGCACCTGAACTGGAGGTTTCGATGGCTCGACGTCGGCGCGCGCAATGGGTGCTCCTCTGGGGATTTCTTGCAGTCACGTCATGGCTGCTGCAGACCAGCACCAAGGCACAAGACCAAGACGGCTCTGCGAGCACGACTGCCAAGCATGCCGCACAGTACAAGCGGCTGCTGATCCGCAACGCCATGGTCATCTACGGAAGCGGCAAGCCGCCTTTTGGTCCGGTCAACATCCACATCGAGGATGGGCTCATCACGCGCATCCAGTCGTCCAACCCGACCGATCGCCGAGAGGATGATGAGAAGCCGCCCCCGCAGCCGGATGCCATCATCGATGCCACGGGCAAGTACGTCATGCCTGGCATGGTCAACACGCACATGCACTGGCACGAGGAGCGCAAGAAGGGCATCCCGATGCCCATTCAGTACGAGCGCAACCTCTACTTGGCGTCCGGCACCACGACCGCGCGCGAGGTTGGCGGCGACTACGACAAGTCCAAGAAGTGGCGTGCCGAATCGGCGGCCCATCGAATCGTCGCGCCGCGGATCCTCGTCTACGAACGTCCGTCGATGGGCAAGCTGCGGACTCCCGACGAGATCCGGGCAGGGGTCCGCAAGGTCAAGGAGACCGGTGGCGACGGCTTGAAGATTGGCGGCCTCGACCGGGACCAGCTCGAGCCGTTGCTGGACGAGGCCGAGAAGGTGGGCCTGCGGACAACGACGCACATCGGTGTGGAAGAGACCACGGCTCGAGACTATGTGGAGCTGGGCGTCGATTGCATCGAGCATTTCTACGGCGTCGCGGACGCCGCGCTCGACGGCATCCAAGACTTCCCGCCCGAGACGAACTATACCAACGAGCTCCATCGCTTCGGCCGGGCCGGTGAGCTCTACATCCAGCGCAACCTCGATCGGAAGAAGCTCTCCGAGCTGCTCGACCTCATGGTCGAGCAGGGCGTCGCCTGGAGCCCGACGATGTCGACTTATGAAGCGTCGCGCGATCTGCTCAAGGCCCAGAATCTGCCCTGGTACGAGGACTATCTCCACCCCTCGCTCGCGGAGTACTACAAGCCCAGTCTTCAGCGTCACGCCACGTACTGGCTCGGCTGGACCAACACGCAAGAGACCCGATGGAGGCAGACGTATCGGGTGTGGATGGACGCGTTGCGTGAGTTTGGCGTCAAGGGCGGCGTCATCACGACGGGTGACGATGCCGGCTATCTGTACGGATCTCTCTACGGGTTTGGGATGATCCGCGAGCTCGAGCTCCACGAGGAGGCGGGCTTCCATCCGCTCGAGGTGATCACGCATGCGACCGCCAACGGCGCGAAGGTCGTCGGGCTCGAGGACCGGATCGGCCGTGTGCGGGTCGGCTTCGTTGCCGATCTCTTGGTGGTCAACGGGAACCCGCTCGAGAACCTGCGCCTCCTGAATCCGTACGGCACCGACGTGATGATGGTTGGCGACAAGGTGGTCAACAACTATTCGGCAGTCAATCCTGGCGACACCTCTGTACAGAACGCGCATGGTGGCGGCATCGAGTGGACGCTCAAGGACGGCATCCCCTATCACGTGCCCGCTCTGATGGAAGAAATCAAAGAGATGGTCGAGGAGGGGCGCGCCAGCTTGGCGAAACAGAAGTCTGAGACCAGTCAGTAGCGCAGGCCTTTAGGCCTGCCCGTGTACGGCTGGGGACATGGACTGGCAGGCCGGAAGGCCTGCGCTACGTGTATCTTCCAGAGAAACGGAGGTCGCCGTGGGGGTGGTGCGCTCGCTCCGATCTGTCATTCTCCTGTCGGTCGCGATCATGGCGCCTGCGCTCGCGGGTGCCCAGGGCACGCTTGCCGATTACGAGAGGGCGACGAGTCTTCGCGAGAGATACGAGGCGGCCGCTGAGAACATCGCGGGACCGGCGCGCTGGATCGACGACACGAATCGATTCTGGTACCGCAAGTCCGTCAAAGGCGGGCACCAGTTCGTGATGGTCGACGCCGCGACGCTGGAGAAGCAGCCTGCCTTCGACCACGAGAAGATTGCGGCCGCGCTCGCGAGGGCCACTGGCGAGCCACAGAAAGCCTTCGATCTGCCGTCTCGCGGCATCGACTTCGCCGCCAAGGGAGAGCGCCTCGAGCTGAGAATCGACGGCGAGCGGTGGGAATGCAACCTCTCCGACTACACCTGCCAGAGATCGGAAAGGACGGGGCTGTTCGACCGAGAGCAAGCACCGCCGCCCTGTAGCCAGTCCGCTCGGAGTGACGAGCCAACGGCATCGCCCGATGGCAAATGGGAAGCGTTCATCGACAACTACAACGTTGCGATTCGCGCAACCGGCTCCACCGACGTCGTGCATCTCAGTTTGGACGGGTCGGAAGGCAACTGCTACGTGCTGACGTCGCTCGAGTGGTCACTCGATTCGACGAAGCTGGCTGCCTACCGGCTGAAGCCGGGCCACCGCCGTCTCGTGCACTACATCGAATCGTCTCCGGACGACCAGCTGCAGCCCAAGCACTCCACTCGCTTCTACCCGAAGCCAGGCGACGTGATCGACGTCGAACAGCCAGTGCTGTTCCACGTCGACTCCCGCGAATCCGCCTCCGCTTCGCTTCGGCGAGATAAACAGATCATCGTCGATAACAAGCTATTTCCCAATGCCTTCGGTCTGTCAGAGCTGGAGTGGCGAGAAGACAGCTCCGCCGTCACCTTCGAGTACAACGAGCGCGGTCACCAACTCTACCGCGTGATCGAAGTCGACGCGAAGACGGGCAAGGTCCACGCAGTTGTCTCGGAAGAGAGCAAGACCTTCTTTTCCTATTCCGGCAAGAAGTTTCGCCACGACGTCGATGACGGAAAAGAGATCGTCTGGATGTCGGAACGGGACGGTTGGAATCACCTATATTTGTACGATGGCGCGACAGGTACCGTGAAGAACCAGATCACGAAGGGCCCTTGGGTGGTGCGAGACGTCTCCAAGGTTGACGAGGAGAGGCGCCAGATCTGGTTCAGCGCCAGCGGAATGTATGAGGGTCAGGATCCGTACTTCCTGCACTATTACCGGATCAATTTCGACGGCTCCGGGCTCTTGGAGCTCACCGAAGCGGAGGCCAACCACCAAGTCAGCCTGTCGCCTGACGGCACTCTCTACGTGGACACGTATTCACGGGTCGATCTCGCCCCGGTGATGGAGCTGCGCCGCGCCAGTGATGGCTCGCTCGTCAAGGAGATCGAGCGGGGCGACCTCACCGCCCTGAAGCAGGCCGGCTGGCGCCCGCCGGAGGTATTCACGGCGCTGGGGCGCGACGGCAGGACGGACATCTGGGGAGTCATCTACCGGCCGACCAACTTCAATCCAGCGAACGAGTACCCAGTTATCGAGAACATGTACGCTGGACCGCAGGACTCGTTCGTTCCCAAGTCCTTCAGCCCGTACAGCCCGATGCAGGCGCAAGCGGAGCTGGGCTTCATCGTCGTGCAGATCGATGGCATGGGCACGTCGAATCGCTCGAAGGCCTTTCACGATGTGACCTGGAAGAACCTGAAGGACGCAGGATTTGCCGATCGGATTCTCTGGCACAAGGCCCTGGCGGCCAAGGATCCTTCGTACGACATCAGCCGCGTCGGGATCTACGGCAACTCGGCCGGTGGTCAGAGCGCACTGGGAGCGCTCCTCTTTCATCCCGATTTCTACAAAGTCGCAGTGTCGAGCGCCGGATCTCACGACAACCGCATGGACAAGATCTGGTGGAACGAGCAGTGGAGGCGCCGCTCGGAAACTAGACCAGTCCGCCGCTCGGAAAGTGATCCACCTG